>JBPCKO010000340.1:0-14717 GCA_051004215.1 Streptosporangiaceae bacterium
GGCCCCCATTCGCACGGACCTTTCCTGGCCGGCCCGGCCGCGGCCAGTGCCCGCGGCCGGGCTCCCTTCCGGCCCCCCGGTGCGGTCAGGCCGGCAGCGGGGCGTCGTCGCCCTCGGGGGCCACGATCGGCGCGAACTGCTTGTTCCGGCCCGTGATGACGTAGTAGAGCGCCCCGATCAGCACGATCGCGATGAAGACGGTCCACAGGATCGGGATCCCGTTCAGGAACCCGATGTGGAAGTCGAGCAGGCCGCCCGACTGGTTCGGCTTCGGGTTGGTGAACGGCACGGCTCGCGGCCAGGCGAAGTTGACCAGCATGGCCCCGCCGTAGAGCAGGCCGACCACGTTCACGAGGAGCCCGAACCGGCCGAGCCTGAACGGCGCGGCGGTCCGCGGCCAGCCCTTCAGCCGGGCCCGCAGGATCGCGAGGTTGCCGAGGAAGTAGCTGAAGTAGATCATCCCGGTCGCGGCGATCGCGATGATCCCCACGCCGGAGAACTGGATGAACGGGATCGCGGACACTACCGCGACCGCGATGCAGGACCAGATCGGGGTGTGCAGCTTCGGCGCTACCCGCGACAGCGCGCCGGAGAACGGCAGCTGGTTGTCGCGTGACATCCCGAAGCAGAGCCGGATCGTCGCGGCCATGATGGACAGGCAGCACACGAAGATCGCCGCCGACACGACGAACAGGTACAAGGTCGCGAACGGGGTGGAGAAGTTGGCCTCGATAATGTTGGCCGGGCCCCAGCCGACGCCGCTGAACGCGGTCTGCGCGGTGTGCAGGTTCGGGATCGCCACCAGCGTCCCGAACAGGAAGACGCCGCCGATCACGAACGCGCCGATGATCGAGAACAGTACCGCCCGCGGCGCGGCCCGGCGCGGATCGCGGGTCTCCTCGGCCAGCGTCGACGCGGTGTCGAAGCCGTAGATGACGAACAGGGACATGAACATCCCCGCCACGAACGAGTTAGGCCCGGTCAGGAAGCTGATGTGCGCGTCACCGGTGTTGGTCACGATGTGCGCGCCCTGGTGGTTGTGGAACGCCAGCAAGATGAGCGCGAACACGAACATGCCGAGGATCTCGAACACCACGCCGGTGTTGTTGATCAGCGCGACCAGCCGGACGCCGTAGATGTTCAGCACGGTGATCACGGCCAGCGTGATCAGCGCGACGACTAGCTCGGTGTGCAAGGTCAGCCCCAGGCTGTGCCAGCCGAGCCCGTTCAGCATCGGGATCAGCGCCAGCGGCAGCGTCGCGACCACGGCGGCGACGGTGAGAATGCCCGCGAACAGGTAGATCCAGCCGGAGAACCAGGCGTAGGTCCGGTTGGCCAGGTACTTGGTCCACTGGAAGACCGACCCGGCGATCGGGTAATGGCTGGACACCTCGGCGAAGTTCAGGGCGATGATGAACTGCCCGGCGGCGACGATCGGCCAGGTCCAGATGAACACGCCGCCGAGGGTGGTCAGGCCGAGCGCGAACAGCGTGAAGATGCCGGTCGACGGCGAGATATAGCTGAACGCGACCGCGAAGGAGCTGAAGGTACCCAGTGAGCGCTTGAGTTCCTGCTGGTATCCGAACCTCGCCAGGTCGGCGCTATCGCGCTCGCCGCCCGCCTGGTCAGTCGTTGCGCTCATGGTGGGTCCTCCACAGGGTGCCGGGCGCGCATAGTGAGGCGAAAGCGTAGAGCGAACACCGCTAACTGTCCATACCCTTTAGTCCCCTTGATCGGGAACTTTCGGAAAGTTCGCCGTGATAGATCTAGACCTTTCCGGTTGGGGTGCCTACGCTTCCCTGCATCGACAGCCGGGCGGCCGGTCACCGGGGAGGCAGCATGGACACCAGCTCAGTGCCCGGCCTGGCCCCCGAATTCGACGCCATCTTCGATCAGGTACCAAGCCTGACCGGCCCGCGGACGGTCAGCGAGCTGCCCGGCGGCCTGACCAACAGGAACTTCAAGATCACGACGAGGAACGGCTCATACGTGGCCAGGGTCGCCTCCACGGGCAGCGAGCTGCTCGCGATCGACCGCGGGAACGAGTACCGCAACTCGCTCAGGGCCGCGGCGGCCGGCGTCGGGGCGCCGGTGATCGAGTACCAGCCAGGAGCGAACGTGCTCGTGCTGGGGTTCCTGCCCGGCCGGACGCTGGCCAACGAGGACGTGGCCGATCCCGGCCGGCTGGGCCGGATCGCGCGGGCGTGCCGGCAGCTGCACGGGGCCGGGCGATTCGATGGCGACTTCGACATGTTCGCGATCCAGCGCCGGTACCGGGCCGTCGCGGCGGAGCGGGGGATCGCGATCCCGGACGGCTACGACGACCTGGCCGGCGCCTTCGGCGACGCCGCCCGCGCGCTGGCGGTGCGCGACGCGGGCACCGTGCCGTGCAACAACGACCTGCTGGCGGCCAATTTCATCGAGGACGGCGAGCGGATCTGGCTGATCGACTACGAGTACTCGGGTAACAACGACGCCTGCTTCGAGCTGGGCAACATCTGGGGCGAGTGCCGGCTCTCCGACGAGGCCCTCGAGCTGCTGGTGACCGAGTACTACGGCCGCCCGCTGCGGAACAAGATCGCCCGGGCCAGGCTGCTCGGCCTGGCCGGAAAGTACGGCTGGACGCTGTGGGGCGCGATCCAGGCCGCGGTCAGCCCGATCGAGTTCGACTTCTGGACCTGGGCGATGGAGCGGTTCGAGGGCGCGGCCGCCGGGTTCGGCGGGCCCGGCTTCGCCCGGCTTCTTGACCAGGTGCAACGAACCGACTGAGTGCGCCGTCTTATCCCGGGCAGTGCTGGTTGGCCCCGGGCGCGGACGGTGTGACGAGAGGAACCGATGACGGACGACAGTTCGGGCACCCTTCCCGGACGGGCGCAGGTCGTGATCATCGGCGGCGGGGTGATCGGGACCAGCGTCGCCTATCACCTGACCTTGCGTGGCCTCACCGACGTGCTGCTGCTGGAGCAGGGCCAGCTGTCCTGCGGCACCACCTGGCACGCAGCCGGCCTGGTCGGGCAGCTCCGGGCGTCGGAAAGCGGCACCCGGCTGGTGCAGTACTCCACCCGGCTGTATGACCAGCTGGAAGCCGAGACCGGGCTGGCCACCGGGTTCCGCCGGTGCGGCGGCGTGACCGTGGCCCGGAGTGCGGACCGGCTCACCCAGCTGCGCAGGACGGCGGCCACGGCGGAGGCGTTCGGACTGGACTGCGAGCTGGTCAGCCCGGCCAGGGCGGCCGAGCTGTATCCGATCATGGACACCTCCGACCTGGCCGGCGCGCTGTGGCTGCCGGGCGACGGCCGGGCCAACCCGACCGACCTGACCGCCGCGCTCGCCCGCGGCGCGCGGATGCGCGGCGCCGTGATCAGGGAGCGGACCCAGGTCACCGGGATCGCGGTGGCCGAGGACTCCCGGGACGGCCGCACCGTGACCGGCGTGCGCACCGGGGCCGGCGACGTCGAGGCCGAGATCGTCGTCAACTGCGCCGGGCAGTGGGCCAAGCAGGTCGGCGCGATGTGCGGCGTCACCGTGCCGCTGCACTCGGCCGAGCACTTCTACGTGGTCACCGACCAGGTCAGCGGCGTGCACCGGGACTTCCCCGTGCTGCGCGACCCGGACGGCTACACCTACGTCAAGGAAGAGGTCGGCGGGCTGCTGGTCGGCGGGTTCGAGCCTGACGCTAAGCCCTGGGTCGCGCCCGACCAGATCCCGCGCCCGTTCGAGTTCCAGCTGCTGGACGAGGACTGGGACCACTTCTCGGTGCTGATGGACAGCGCGGTCCGCAGGATTCCCGTGCTGGCGGATACCGGCGTGAAGAAGTTCTACAACGGGCCGGAGAGCTTCACCCCCGATAACCAGTTCATCGCCGGCGAGGCACCCGAGCTGCGGAACTTCTTCGTGGCGGCCGGCTTCAACTCGGTCGGCATCGCCAGCGCCGGGGGAGCGGGCAAGGCGCTGGCCGACTGGATCGCCGACGGCGACCCGGGCACCGACCTGACCGTCGTCGACATCCGCCGGTTCGCGGCGTTCAACGGCAACAACCGGTGGCTGCGGAACCGGGTCGGCGAGGTGCTCGGCCTGCACTACGCGATGCCCTGGCCGAACCGCGAGCTGGAGACCGCGCGGCCGTTCCGCCGCTCTCCCGCGTACCACCGGCTGCGCGAGGCCGGGGCCTGCTTCGGCTCGAAGATGGGCTGGGAACGGGCGAACGTCTTCGCGCCGGTGTCGGCCCGGGGGGACGACCGGCCGGCGATCGACTATTCCTGGGACAAGCCGGGCTGGCTGGCCTGGTCGGCCGCCGAGCAGCGGGCAACCAGGTCGGCGGTCGCCGTGTTCGACCAGACCTCGTTCTCCAAGTACCTGGTCACCGGGCCTGAGGCGCTGGCCGGCCTGCAGTGGCTGTGCACGGCCGACGTCGACGTGCCGCCCGGGCGGACCGTCTACACGGGCATGCTCAACGTCCGCGGCACCTACGAGGCCGACATCACCGTGACCAGGCTGGCGGCCGGGGAGTTCCTGATCGTGTCCGGCGCCGCCGCCACCGAGCGCGACCTGGATCACATCAGGCGCAGGCTGCCGCCGGCCGGGGCGGCGATCACCGACGTGACCTCGGCCTACGCCGTCTACGGGGTGATGGGGCCGCGCTCGCGCGAGCTGCTGTCCCGGCTGAGCCGGGCCGACCTGAGCCGCGAGGCGTTCGGCTTCGGCCAGAGCCGGCTGATCGATGTCGGCTACGCCACCGTCCGGGCCACCCGGCTGACCTACGTCGGCGAGCTGGGCTGGGAGCTGTGCGTGCCCGCCGAGTTCGCGGTCGGCGTCTACGAGGACCTGATGTCGGCCGGGGCCGACCTGGGCGTGGTCAACGGCGGTTACTACGCGATCGAGTCGATGCGGCTGGAGAAGGCCTACCGGGCGTTCGGCCGGGAACTCACCCCCGATTACAACCCGGTCCAGGCCGGCCTGCTGTTCGCCTGCAAGCTCAAGACCGACATCGGCTTCCTCGGCCGGGAGGCGGTCGAGCGGGCCAGGGCCGCCGGCCCGCGCCAGCGGCTGGTCTCCTTTGTGCTGGACGACCCTGAGGTGATGATGTGGGGCGGCGAGCTGCTGCTCCGCGACGGTGCCGCGGCCGGGCTGGTGACGTCGGCCGCGTGGGGAGCTACCATCGGCGCATCGGTCGGTATGGCCTATCTCAGGCACCCGGACGGCGAGTCAGTGACACCGCAGTTGGTCCGGGCGAGCCGTTTCGCGGTGAACGTGGGTGGCCGGATCTGCGCGGCCAGCGTGTCACTGCGCCCGCTATTTGATCCGGCCGGGGAGAAGGTGCACAGGTGAGCAGGCCCGCTGAGCTTGGCGAGGCCGCGGCGCGGCCGGAGGGGACGATGGCGGTCAGCGTCTTCGACCTGTTCAAGGTCGGGATCGGGCCATCCAGCTCGCACACGGTCGGCCCGATGCGGGCCGCTGGGATGTTTGCGGCCGCGCTGGAGGCCGGCGGACTGGCCGCGCGGACCGACGGGGTCAGGGTCGAGCTGTTCGGTTCGCTCGGCGCGACCGGGCACGGGCACGGCAGCGTGCCCGCCGTGATGCTCGGCCTGATGGGCGAGCACCCGGAGACCGTCGACCCGGGCGCGGCAACCGCCGTTATCGAGCGGGTCCGCTCGTCTGGCCGGCTGCCGCTCGGCGAGTCGGGCCGGGAGATCGACTTCGACCTGGACGAGGACATCGTCCTGCACCGGCGCAAACGGCTGCCGTTCCACTCGAACGCGATGCTGTTCAGCGCGATCGACGACGACGCCAGGGAGTTGTGCAGCCGGACCTATTACTCGGTCGGCGGCGGCTTCGTGCTCGGCGAGGACGCGGCCGGCGGCCCGCGGCTGGTGCCGGACGCGGTGCCGGTGCCCTACGCGTTCACGAACGCGGCCGAGTTGGTCAAGGCCGCGAACGACAACGGCCTGCCCATCAGCGGCGTGATGCTGGCCAATGAGCGGGTGCGCCGGGAGGACGGCGCGATCAGGGACGGGCTGGAGCGGATCTGGGCCGTGATGCAGGAGTGCGTGCAGGCTGGCTCGCAGGCCGACGGCGTCCTGCCCGGCGGGCTGAAGGTCCGCCGCCGGGCCCGCAAGCTGCGCGAGCAGCTCGAGCAGGCTTCGGACGTGAACGACCCGCTGTACGCGATGGAGTGGGTCACCCTCTACGCCCTCGCCGTGAACGAGCAGAACGCGGCGGGCGGCCGGGTCGTGACCGCGCCGACCAACGGCGCGGCCGGGATCATCCCCGCGGTGCTGCACTACTACATGCGGTTCGTGCCCGGTGCCTCGCCGGACGGCGTGATCAGGTTCCTGCTGACCGCGGCCGCGATCGGGGTGCTGTTCAAGGAGAACGCATCGATCTCCGGGGCCGAGGTCGGCTGCCAGGGCGAGGTCGGCTCGGCCTGCTCGATGGCCGCGGCCGGGCTGGCCGAGGTGCTCGGCGGCACCCCCGAGCAGGTCGAGAACGCGGCCGAGATCGGGCTTGAGCACAACCTCGGCCTCACCTGTGACCCGGTCGGCGGGCTGGTGCAGATCCCCTGCATCGAGCGGAACGCGATCGCGTCGGTCAAGGCCATCACGGCGGCCCGGATGGCGATCCGCGGCGACGGCGAGCACCACGTGTCGCTGGACAAGGCGATCAAGACGATGCGCGAGACCGGGGCCGACATGAAGGACAAGTACAAGGAGACCGCGCGCGGCGGACTCGCCCTCAACGTCGTCGAGTGCTGACCTGACTGGCGCCGCGTCCGCCGGGTGGCGGTGCGGAGGGGACCGGGCCCGGTATGCTGGACGCGGCCCGGCCTGGTCTGGCTCACGGCTCGCCGGGCTTGCGGGACTAAAGAATCGCCAGGACGGGTTAGGATTCTTGTCCGCGGCGGAGTAGCTCAGTCAGGCAGAGCAAGCGGCTCATAATCGCTGTGTCGCCGGTTCAAGTCCGGCCTCCGCTACGAACGAACACTCCGGCCGCCCCGGGCGGCCACCCAGGAAGCGCCAGGGACCGCGGCTTTGGCCGTGGCCGTCAGGGCCGCTACCCTGGAAACCCCAGAAGAAAGGCACTCCACGTGGCTGCGACCGACGTTAGGCCCAAGATCACCCTGGCCTGTCAGGAGTGCAAGCACAGGAACTACATCACGAGGAAGAACCGGCGCAACGACCCGGATCGCCTCGACCTGAGCAAGTACTGCCCGTTCTGCCGCAAGCACCAGCCGCACCGCGAGACCCGCTAACCGCGGGGATCGGGGTCACCGGCGCCCGGCGGTACCGCCGGAAACTGGCTCGGCGTCTACCCCGTACCCGGCCGGCCGCCGGGCGGAACGGGGCATTAGTCTCCCGCTAGGCAACGTGACCGGACTCGAGGCGGGAGCTTGATGGCCATCAATCGCGACTTCCTGGGCAAGACCTTCCCGCCCGGCGAGCCTTACGAGGTCAGCCGGGTCAAGCTGGCCGAGTTCGCCGACGCGATCGGCGATCAGAACCCGCTCTTCCGTGACCGGGCCGCCGCGCAGGAAGCCGGCTTCCCCGACGTGATCGCGCCGCCGACGTTCCCGATCGTGATCAGCATGGCCAGCAGCTCGCGGGCCCTCGCCGAGCCCGGGCTGAACCTGAACTACGCGATGGTCGTGCACGGCGAGCAGAAGTTCACCTACAGCAGGCCGCTGCGGGCCGGCGACGTGGTGACGGCCGCGGTCACGATCTCCGAAATCCGCGATGTCGGCCGCAATTCGATGATGACGACCACGACCACGATCAGCACGGTCGACGGCGAGCACGTCTGCACCGCGACCTCGACCCTGGTGGAACGCGGAGGCGCGGCATGACGACCTACGGCGAGGTCGACGCGGGCGCCGAGATCCCGGCCGTCAGTTACCCGGTGAACCGGCTCAGCCTGGTCAAGTACTGCGGCGCCTCCGGCGACTTCAACGTCATCCACTGGAACGAGCGGATCGCCAGGTCCGTCGGCCTGCCCGACGTGATCGCGCACGGCATGTTCACGATGGCGCAGGCCGGCCGGTTCGTGACCGACTGGGCAGGCCCGACCGCGACCGTGGTCGAGTACGGCGTCCGGTTCTCCGCTCCGGTCGTGGTGCCGGACGACGACACCGGGGCCACGATCACGATCAGCGGCCAGGTCGAGGAGAAGCTCGACGGCAACCGGGTCGCGGTCGTGCTGACCGCGAGGTCGGCCGACACCAAGGTGCTGACCAGGGCCCGGGCGGTTGTCCGGCTGCCCTGACCGGCCCGGCCCGGCATTCCGGCCGCAGTAGGCTCGCCAGGTGCTCATCCTCAGGGAGCGGGTCCCGCTGTCCGGCTATACGACGCTGCGGCTCGGTGGCGCGGCGGCCAGGTTCGTTGAGGCCGGGTCGGCCGCGGAGATTGCCGAGGCCGTCGGCCGCATCGACGCCGGCGCCGACCCGCTGCTGGTGCTGGGTGGCGGCAGCAACCTCGTCGTGGCCGACGACGGTTTTCCCGGCACGGTCCTGCGGATCGCCGGCACCGGAGTCAGCGTCGCCGAGGACGGCGGCCGGGTACTGGTCACCGCGGCGGCCGGGGAGAACTGGGACCGGCTGGTCGAATGGTCGGTGTCGGAGAAACTCGCCGGGATCGAGTGCCTGGCCGGCATCCCCGGCCTGGCCGGGGCCACGCCGATCCAGAACGTCGGCGCCTACGGCCAGGAAGTGGCGGCGACGATCACGGCGGTCATGGCCTACGACCGGGCGGCCGCCTCGATCGTCACGCTGGCCGGTCAGGAGTGCGCCTTCGGCTACCGGACCAGCGTGTTCAAGCGAACCCCCTGGCCCGCCCCGGCCCGGCCGGCCGGCCAGCCGCCCGGCCCGACCGGGCGGTGGGTCGTGCTCGAGGTCACCTTGGCGCTCGAGCGGGACCCCCTGTCGGTGCCGGTCAGGTACGCCCAGCTGGCCGCGCACCTGGGCGTCGCGGCGGGTGAGCGGGCCCCGCTTGACGTGGTCCGGGCGGCCGTGCTCGACCTGCGCGGCAGCAAGGGGATGGTGCTCGATCCGGCCGATCCCGACACCGCGAGTGCCGGGTCCTTCTTCACCAACCCGGTGCTCAGCCAGGACCGGATGACTGACCTCGGGCGGGTCGTCGCGGCCCGGTGGCCGGGCGTCCTGGTCCCCTCCTTCCCGGCCGGCGACGGCCAGGTGAAGGTGCCGGCCGCGTGGCTGATCGAGCGGGCCGGGTTCGGCAAGGGCTACCCGGGCGAGGGCGCGGCGCGGATCTCGTCCAAGCACACGCTGGCCCTCACCAACGCGGGCGGCGCGAGCACGGCGGACCTGCTCGGCTTGGCCCGGCAAATCGTAGCCGGCGTGCGCTCGGCCTTTGGGGTCGAGCTGGCCAGCGAGCCCACCCTGGTCGGCGCCGCCCTCTGACCGGGGCCCGCCCGGCCCGCTCCCGGTTAGGCGGCCGGCCGCCCCGCCGGGCGCGCCGGGGTGCCTTCGGCCGGGTCGGGGGCGGCCAGCCAGGAGTCGATGCCGGCGATCAGCCGGGTCCGGACCTCGGACGGGGCGGCCGACCCGAGCACCGACATCCTGGCCAGCCCGGCTAGCTCGGTGTCGGTGAGGCCGTGCGCGGATCTGGCGATCTCGTACTGGGCCGTCAGCCGGGACCCGAACAGCAGCGGGTCGTCGGCTCCGAGCGCGACCGGGACGCCGGCTTCGAGCAGCGGCAGCAGCGGCACGTGCCCGGGCGTGGCGGCCACGCCGAGGGCGACGTTCGAGGCCGGGCAGACCTCGAGCGTGGTCTGCTGCCCGGCCAGGCGCTTGACCAGTTCCGGCTCGGCGGCGGCGGCGACGCCGTGCCCGATCCGGTCGGCGTGCAGGTCGTCCAGGCAGTCCCGGACGCTGGCCGGCCCGGCCAGTTCGCCGCCGTGCGGAACGCTGAGCAGGCCGGCCCTGGACGCGATCCGGAACGCGGCCGCGAACTCGGCCGGCGTGCCGCGCCGCTCGTCGCTGGACAGGCCGAATCCGACGACGCCGCGGCCGGCGTGCTGCCCGGCAAGCCGCGCCGTCGTGCGGGCGTCCAGCGGGTGCCTGGTCCGGTTGGCCGCGATGATGAGGCCGATGCCGACGCCGGCCCGCCCGGCCGCCTCGCGGGTCGCGTCGAGCACGAGTTCGGTGAAGGCGCTGACCCCGCCGAACCGGTTCGCGTACCCGGAAGGATCGACCTGATATTCAAGCCAGCCCGACCCCTCGGCCAGCTCATCCTGGGCGATCTCGGTGATCAGCCGGCGGATGTCGGCCTCGGTGCGCAGCACCGCGCGCGCGCAGTCGTACAAGCGCTGGAACCGGAACCACCCGCGCTCGTCGGTCCCGCGCAGCCGTGGCGGCCATTCGGCGCCGAAGGCGTCAGGCAGCGTGATCCCGTGCGCGGCCGCGAGCTCGATCAGCGTCCCGCGCCGCATCGCCCCGGTAAAATGCAGGTGCAGGTGGGCCTTGGGGAGAAGATCGAGCCGGCGGGCCATCGGCGGTGTCTGGCCAGCCGCCTCAGCGGGCCTGGGCCAGCAGATCCCCGAGCCTGGTCAGGCCGGTCTCCAGATCCGCGTCGGCCAGGGCCGCGGACAGCCGGAAGTACCCGGGCGTGCCGAACGCCTCGCCGGGCACCACCGCCACCTCGGCCTGCTCGAGCGCGATCTCGGCCAGCTGGGCCGAGCTGGTCAGCGGCTGGCCGGCCAGTTCCTTGCCGAGCACGCCCTTGACGCTCGGGAAGCAGTAGAACGCGCCCTCGGGCAGCGGGCACAAGACGCCGGGAATCTTGTTCAGCATGATCGTCATCTGCTCGCGGCGCCGGCCGAACGCCTCCCGCATCAGCTCCACCGCGGACAGGTCACCGGATACGGCGGCCAGCGCGGCCGCCTGGGCCACGTTGCAGACGTTCGAGGTCGCGTGGGACTGCAGGTTGGCCGCGGCTTTGATCACGTCGGGCGGCCCGATCATCCAGCCGACCCGCCAGCCGGTCATCGCGTAGGTCTTCGCGACGCCATTCAGCACCACCCAGCGGTCGTCGAGCTCGGGCGCGGCGACCGGCATGGAGGCGAAGCTCGCCCGGCCGTAGACCAGGTGCTCGTAGATCTCTTCGGTCACCACCCACAGGCCCCGGCCGGCCGCCCAGCGGCCGATCTCGGCGACCAGGTCCGGCGGGTAGACCGCTCCGGTCGGGTTGGACGGCGAGACGAACAGCAGCACCTTGGTCCGGTCGGTGCAGTGCGCCTCCAGGTCGGCCACGGTGGTCAGGTAACCGGAGTTCTCGTCGGTGAGCACCGGCACGGTGACGCCGCCGGCCAGCGCGATGACCTCGGGGTAGGTGGTCCAGTAGGGGGTGGGCACCAGCACCTCGTCGCCGGGGTCGAGCAGCGCGGCGAAGGCCTGGTACACGGCCTGCTTGCCGCCGTTGGTGATCAGCACCTGCCCGGCCTGGACGGCCAGGCCGGAGTCCCGCTTGGTCTTCGCGGCGACGGCCTCGCGCAGTTCAGGCAGGCCGGGAGTGGGGGAGTATTTCTGGAACCTGACCTGGCCGCAGGCCTGCCGGGCGGCCTCGACGATGTAATCAGGGGTGGGAAAGTCGGGTTCGCCGGCCCCGAAGCCGATGACCGGCCGGCCGGCCGCCTTCATCGCCTTGGCCTTGGCGTCGACCGCGAGCGTGGCCGACTCGCTGATCGCGGAGATCCGGGCCGAGAGCCGGGGCTTGTCTGATGCCATGATCAGATCCTCCCACCTCGCCGCCGGGCCGTGGGCCAGCCCGGGCAGCGGCCCGGCGAATATCGCGCGCGGTTCGACGCGAGGGCGCCGGGCAACGTACACTTCAACATCTGGTGGATCTCCGTCAGGCCGCGCAAGCGTGCCTGCGGGTGCCAGGCAGAGGGCAGTAGCTCAATTGGTAGAGTCCCGGTCTCCAAAACCGGCGGTTGGGGGTTCGAGTCCCTCCTGCCCTGCGAGCTGGCTCGTGATCCGCGGGCTGCCGCACCGGCGCGAGCCGGCCGTATTGACCAGCGCTACAGGTGAGGACATTGGCGACTCAGGTACGTGGCCCGCAGGCCAAAAGGCCGGCTAAGTCCGGCCCGGCGAAGCCGGAGCGGACGAGCCCGCCCGTCTTCGTGCGGGAGGTCAGGGCCGAGCTCAGGAAGGTGATCTGGCCGACCCGCAAGGAACTGATCACCTACACGACCGTGGCCGTGATCTTCATCCTGATCATGGTAGGCATCGTCACCGGTGTGGACACGCTCCTCACCAGGGCAGTGTTCGCCATCTTCGGCAAGTGACGGCACAGCGACGTAGTATCCGGGCGCTTAGCGTGGCAGCATGATCACCGGGGGTGCATCCCGCCGGGCCCGCTGAAGCGGGCGAGTCAGGCACCGGCGCGGCGCGAGGTTCTGCCCGCGGGCAACCAGCGTGCAGAAGCAGTGCGCAGAAGAAAAGAGAGAAAGAGCTATCGTGTCCGACTCCGAACAGGCCGACGGGCTGGCGGCTGAGCCGTCCGGCGACGACCAGGCCAGTGTGCCCGGCGAGGCAGCTGCCGACGCCGCTGCCGCGCACCAGCCCGCGAACGGGCAGGATCCCGCCGGGACCAGCCCGGACGAGGCCGTACCGGCGGCCGCGGCGCAGGACGGCGCCGAGGCTGACGCCGGTGCGGCGGCCGAGGCCGTCGGTGCGGCGGGCGAGCCCGAGGAGGTCGACCCGGTCGCCGCGTTCGAGGCCGAGCTGCGGCTGCTGCCCGGCGCGTGGTACGTGGTGCATTCCTACGCCGGATACGAGAACCGCGTGCGGGCGAACCTGGAGAGCCGGACGCAGTCACTGAACATGGAAGACTTCATCTTCCAGATCGAGGTCCCCACGCACGAGGTGATCGAGATCAAGGGCGGCAAGCGGCAGCAGGTGCAGGAGAAGGTGCTGCCCGGCTACATCCTGGTGCGGATGGAACTGACCGACGAGTCGTGGGCGGCCGTGCGGAACACGCCGGGCGTCACCGGGTTCGTGGGCCTGTCCAGCCGGCCGTCGCCGCTCAGCCGGGATGAGGTCATGTCGCTGCTGGCCCCCGTTCCTGAGGAGAAGGCGGCGAAGAAGGCCGAGGCGGTACGGGCAGCGGCGGTGGACTTTGAGGTCAACCAGTCCGTTACCGTGATGGACGGGCCGTTCGCGACGCTCCCGGCGACGGTCAGCGAGATCAACCCCGATACCCAGAAGCTCAAGGTGCTGGTGTCGATCTTCGGCCGCGAGACCCCCGTCGAACTGTCCTTCGACCAGGTCAGCAAGCTCTGATCGCCCGCATGCGAACCACCGCCCGGCATGTACGACCGAGCACGAGAAGGTAAGGATCGAAGGCAGATGGCTCCGAGGAAGAAGAAGATCGCTGCGATCGTGAAGGTCCAGCTGAACGCGGGTGCGGCCACCCCGGCACCGCCGGTCGGCACGGCACTCGGCCCGCACGGCGTCAACATCATGGACTTCGTGAAGCAGTACAACGCGGCGACCGAGTCGCAGCGCGGCAACATCATCCCGGTCGAGATCACGATCTACGAGGACCGCTCGTTCTCGTTCATCACCAAGACCCCGCCGGCCGCCGAGCTGATCAAGAAGGCCGCCGGCGTGGCCAAGGGCAGCCCTGAGCCGCACAAGACCAAGGTCGGCAAGATGACCAAGGCCCAGGTCAGGGACATCGCGCAGGCGAAGATGCCGGACCTGAACGCGACCACCATCGAGGCGGCCGAGCTGATCATCGCGGGCACCGCCCGGTCGATGGGGATCACCGTCGAGCGCTGACCGCGCCCGCCGGGTGGCAGGGCCACGCGCTGGCCCGCTGACCACGACTCCGCATCCGTTACGAGGAGAGAGCATGAAGCGCAGTAAGTCCTATCGCAAGGCCGATGAGCTCATCGACGCGGCCACGTTGTACAGCCCCTCGCAGGCCGTCGACCTGGCCCGCAAGACCTCGACCACGAAGTTCGACTCGACCGTCGAGGTGGCAATCCGGCTCGGCGTCGACCCGCGCAAGGCCGACCAGATGGTCCGGGGCACGGTCAACCTGCCGAACGGCACCGGCAAGACCGCCAGGGTCCTGGTCTTCGCCGCCGGCGAGCGGGCCGAGGAGGCCAGGGCCGCGGGCGCCGACTACGTCGGCTCCGATGACCTGATCGAGCGGATCCAGGGCGGGTTCCTCGACTTCGACGCCGTGGTCGCCACGCCTGACCTGATGGGCAAGGTCGGCCGGCTCGGCCGGGTGCTCGGTCCCCGCGGCCTCATGCCGAACCCCAAGACCGGCACGGTCACCGCCGACGTGGCTAAGGCGGTCACGGAGATCAAGGGCGGCAAGATCGAGTTCCGGGTGGACCGGCACGGCAGCCTGCACTTCATCATCGGCAAGTCTTCCTTCGCCGACCGCGCGCTGGTCGAGAACTATGCGGCCGCGATCGACGAGGTCGTCAGGCTGAAGCCGGCCGCGGCGAAGGGCCGCTACCTCAGGAAGATCACCTTCTCCACCACGATGGGCCCAGGCGTGCCGGTCGATCCGGCTCAGACCCGCGGCCTGACGGGGGAGCTGGAAGAGGCCGCCGCGAGCTGATCGCGCGCCCCGCTGGCGAACCGGGGGCGCGGACGCCCGGGGGACGGGAGGAAAGGCTGGGGTGTGGTTTTTGGATTAGCTTGGTGAGGGTGTTCTTCACCACGGAGAACGTGGCGTCCTCGCCCA
>JBPCKO010000341.1:0-9525 GCA_051004215.1 Streptosporangiaceae bacterium
TTGGAGCTGTCCGCTGCGTGGGGGTTTGTGTTGGTGCCGAATGCGACCCCCCAGCATCCGCGGACCCTCGGGGGGGGGCTCGCCCGGGCCGCGTCGTACCCGTTCACCTGACCGGGCAGCACCTCGACGACCGAGCGCGCGCCCGAGATGTCAGTCACCACCGTGTGCACCCCCACTGCTTCGTACCGGGCGGTGATCCGCTCACCCGGTTTCGGCAGGTACTCGGGCGAGATCAGGCCGTCCGAGGTGGAGTCACCGATGTGGGCGACCCCACGGCACGAGGTGCGCAGGGGACCGGTGGGCTGCGAGGTCCCGGTAGTGGTGTTCCGCCTCGGAATGCCGTCCCTCGGCGGTGCGACGACCACCGTCCTGGTCATGGGAAGCGGCAGCGAGCCTTCGGACACCAGCCCCACTCCGGTGCCGCCGGGCGCGCGGATCGCCCCGGCCAGTCCCGCCGCGGCAATGACGACGACGCCGAACGTGCCGGCCGCCGCGGCCGCGCCGCCCACCGTGGTCTGGGCGAGCCGGTCCCGCAGCCCGGAGGCGCGCAGCCTGGCCCAGGCCCGGCCGATCGCGCCGTGCCTGATCGGCTCCTCGATGAACTGCCAGGACAGCGCCGCGAGCAGCACCGAGGCCGCGATCTGGCCGATCGCCTCGACCGGGGCCGGCTTGGCATTCGGCCTGGTGGTGAGAACGATCACCGGGAAGTGCCACAGGTAGATGCCGTAAGAACGGACCCCGATCCAGCGCAGCGGAGCCCAGCCGAGCGCCCGGCCGACCAGGGTCCCGGGGACGGCCGTCGCGGCCACGACGGCGACGGTGGCGACCGAGAGCAGCACCAGGCCGCCGCGGTAGGAGAACGGCGAGTACTCGCTGACCCGCCAGATCAGCACGACGATCACGATCAGTCCGGCCAGTCCGGCCACGTCGATCAGGGGCGCGGCCAGCTTGGCCGGAATCCGCGGAGCCGCCGCGCGGTGCGCGCCGCGCTGGCCGGCGGCCGGCCAGGCCAGCGCCAGCATCGCACCGACGAGCAGGCCGAACGCCCGGGTGTCGGTGCCCTCATAGACCCTGGTCGGGTCCAGGCCAGGCACGTACCAGGCCCACATCGCGGCCGCGGAGGCGGCGGCCAGCAGCCCGGTCGGGACGATCAGCCAGGCAACGGCGCCTTTCCGGCGGCGCAGCAGGAACAGCGCGCCGAGCAGCAGCAGCGGCCAGAGCAGGTAAAACTGCTCTTCCACGGCGAGTGACCACAGGTGGTCCAGCGGGGCGGGCGGCGCAAACCTGGCGAAGTAGGACTGGTTCTTGATGATCAGGTACCAGTTGCTGTAGTAGCCGACGGCCGCGGTGACCGAGTCGCGCAGCGCGCCCAGCCTGGCCCGGTCGGCCAGCGTCACCCACGCGGTCACCACGGCCAGCATCACGAACAGCGCGGGCAGCAGCCGCCTGGCCCGGTGCAGCCAGAACGTGCCGAGCGCGATCCGACCCTCGGCGTTCCACTGGCTGACCAGCAGCCCGGTGATCAGGAAGCCGCTCAGCGTGAAGAAGACGCCGACGCCGAGCAGCCCGCCGGGTGCCCAGCCGAACTGCTCGTGGTAGGCGATGACGGCCAGCACCGCGAGGGCACGCAGTCCGTCGAGGCCAGGCATGTAGCGCTGACCCGAAGTCACCGGCCTGGGCATGGTTCCCCCCTCGCCCAGGTCTGGTCCCGCCCCCTTGCTGGGCGACGACGTCGGTTCCGCCCGGGCGTCAAATGCCGTACCCGGTGCGACTTAACGACTACGTATCGTGGTCGGCAAGAATTGGAACGGAATGGGCGACCCGGGCGAATGCCTTCCCGGTACTGGTTATCGGGAATGCCGGCTGCGCCTGGATCCCGGGGCGCCCTGATACCGGGCGGAGCGGTGATCATGTGGCCGGCCGCGATCGGCCACTAAAGGACGACCTTCCCCTTGCTGCGGCCGCCAGCCGGGAACGCCCTGGCCAGCGCGCCGGCGATGGCCCGGGACCGAGCCGCGCAGCCGACGGTGTTGTAGTGGATGCCGTCGGACAGGAACCAGCCCGGCTTGACCACCGATGCCCAGTTAAAGATGCGCATGTTCGGGTACCTGGCCAGCGCGCGGCCGAGGGCAGCGTCCCAGGCCCGCTCGTTCGCCTCGGACCAGGGGCCCGCGCTCAGCTCGGTCCTGGTGTTGACCCACAGCACCGGCTGGCCGTGCGCGACCGCCATCATCCGGTCGATCCTGGCCGTCAGCCCGGTCGCCGACCCGGCGGCGACGTTCGCGGCATCGTTGGTTCCGAGGGCGAAGACCCAGCAGCCGCGGTAACCCCGGCTTGCCCAGCCGGATGCCACCGTATAGCCGTTGCGCTGCCCGGGCAGTTCCTCCACGATCGACCGGCCGCCCGACGCGTCGATGCGGACGTGCCGTACGCCGACGTCGCGGTAGCGCGCGGCCAGGCGCTGGCCGGCGTCGGGCAGGATCGCGGCCGAGATCAGGTCGGCCGAGGTCGAGTCGCCGATGTGCGCGACGTTGCGGCACGAGGTGCGCAGTTCGCTCCCGCTGGCGCCCGCGGTACCGGTGGTGCCCGCAGTACCGGTGGTGCCCGCCCCCGCCCGGATGGGCCTGGCGTGCGACGCCTGATCGGAGGTGACGCCCTGCCTCGAGCCGACGGCGCCGGGTCGACCGGGCCGAGCCGGGCCGGTGACCGCACTGCGGCCCGACGGCATGCCCGCCGCGGCCACGCCGAGGACGGTGCCGGTGAGCGCGAGCACCGCTCCGGCTCCGAGCGTGAGCCCGCGCCGGTCCGGCCTCCTGGCCTTACTGGCGTTGCTGGCGTTGCTGGCGTTGCTGGCCTTACTGGCAGGTTCGGTCGGGCCGCCACTGGGGCTGGTAGGACTCAGATTGCCTTCGGGCCGCAAGGAATGACTCCCTCTTCGATTCGTTCGCGGGGCGCGTTGTGAACACCGGGACTGGCTGGCGACGGACGCGGGATGCACCGGACTCGCCCGGCTGCACATCGCCCGCGCAGGACGCCGCGTTTCACGACGAGCGACGAAGCCGACGGTGATCGCCGGCCGCCGACGGTCGCACGGCGGACGCACTACGGTCGCATCAAGAGAACGCCTGTCACATCACGGTGATTTCGTAACCTGAATCACACCAGCCCCCACCCCGGCCCCGCGTCCGTTCCCGGTTTCATGATCAGGGGGACTTATTCGCTGATACCACGAACAACTCTCCCTGATCATGTAATCCAGGCGTTGCCGGCGGCGGCCGGGGGCTGCCTCGGGCACCGCGCCGTAGGCTGACGGCCGTGGAGCGCCCCTATGTGCTGTTGAGCTGCGCGATGTCGCTGGACGGCTACATCGACGACGGCTCGCCGGCCAGGCTCCTTCTGTCCAGCGATGAAGATCTGGACCAGGTGGACGACCTGCGGGCCGGATGCGACGCGATCATGATCGGCGCCGGAACGCTCAGAGCCGACGATCCCGTTCTGATGCTGCACTCGGCCCGGCGCCGCGAGGCCAGGGTCGCGAGCGGGCGCGAACCCGACCCGGTCAGGGTGGTCGTCAGCGCGAGCGGGAATCTCGACCGCTCGGCCCGGCTGTTCAGGACCGGGACGGACCGGGTCGTCTACGTCTCATCCGCCGCCGCCGCCGCGACCGCCGGGCGCCTCGGCGATGCCGCGACGGTGGTGGATGCGGGGACCGAGCCGCGCCTTGACCGGATCCTGGACGACCTGGCCGGGCGCGGCGTGAGCCGCCTGATGGCGGAAGGCGGCGCCTCGCTGCACGCGCAGTTCCTCACGTCCGGGCTAGCCGACGAACTGCGGCTGGCCGTCGCGCCGTTCTTCGTCGGAGAAGCCGGGGCGCCGAGGTTCGCCGGGCCTGGCCGTTTCCCGTGGAACGTGCGGCACCGGGCTGCTTTGGCCGGAGTCAGCCAGGTCGGGGACATGGCGATCCTGCGCTACGCCTTGTCTGATCGCTGCGCGATCTGATCGTCGCGACTTGCCGCCGGACGATGAACTCCGCCCGCCCGGCTCAGGCCCACCCGGCTCAGGCTAACCAGCTCAGGCCCCGGTTCAGGCCACCCGGCCGATGCTCGCTCTAGGCCGGCCGCCTGGGCGGCTCGAAACCACGAAGCCGGCTAGTCGCTCCCGGGTCAGGCGTCGCCGAGTCGGGCCACGCGGATCGCATCTGGGATCGCCCCGAGCACGTCAGACGCCCCGATCGGGGCATCCCTGGCCGCCAGCCGGCCGGCCAGGCCGTGCAGGAACGCCGCCACCGCGCCCGCCGCGGCCGCCGGGCCGACGCCCTGGGCGAGCAGGGCCCCGGCAAGGCCGGACAGCACATCGCCAGAACCGGCTGTGGCCAGCCACGGGGTGCCGGTCGAGTTGACGTACGCGCTGCCGCCACCGGGCGCGGCGACGACCGTGGTTGAGCCCTTCAGCAGCACGGTGACGCCGAGGTCGTCGGCGGCGCGGCGGGCCGACTCGAGCCGGTGCGCCTCGATCTCGTCGTGATCGCCGCCGGTCAGCCTGGCCAGCTCGCCCGCGTGCGGCGTGATCAGGGTGCGGGCCGGGTCCCGGCCCGACAGCAGGTCCTTGCGCCTGGTCAGCACGGTCAGGCCGTCCGCGTCGACCAGCACCGGCAGGTCGGTCCCGAGCACTTCGCCGAGCAACTCGGCCACGTCGTCGCCGGTGCCAAGGCCTGGGCCTGCCACCCAGGCTTGCACCCGTCCGGCCGCCTCGATCGCCGCCGCTCCCGAGGCCACGGCCGGGTCGTCCGGGCCGAGCACGGTGATGACTGCCTCCGGCCAGTGTGCGCGCACCAGGTCGGCCGCGGGTCCGGCCGAGACGAGCCGCACCATGCCCGCGCCGCCGCGGATAGCGCCGCCGACGCTGAGCACCGCGGCGCCGGTATACCGCCGGCTGCCGGCCAGCACGCCGAGCACGCCGCGGCGGTACTTGTCGGACTCCGTTCCCGGCTCTGGAAGCAACACAGCGACGTCGGCAGATTGCAGCGCGCGGGCGGCCGGGCGCGCGGTCAGATGCGGCCCCAGGCCGATGTCCACTAGCTGCACGGTGCCGGCGTAACTTGCGCCAGGGTCGATGAGCAGGCCCGGCTTGATGGTCCCGAACGTGACGGTGACGTCGGCCCTGATCGCGGGGCCGGATACGACGCCGGTGTCCGCGTCGACGCCGCTCGGCAGGTCGGCGGCGACCACGAGCGCGCCATCGGCCGCAGCCTGCCCGGTGAGTGCCGCGAGCGTCGCCGCTGGCTCGCGCAGGCCACCGTGACCACCGATGCCGAGAATGCCGTCGATGATCAGGTCGGCCGTCGCGATAGCTGCGGCCGCTCCGTGGCCGCCCGCTCCGCTGGAACCCGGTCCGGCCGCAGCCGAACCGCCCGCTCCCGCGTCGTCGGCCCCGGCCTCGCCGGGACCGTGGATCTCGCCGCCCGCGGCCCGGAAGGCGTCCGCTCCGGCGGCGTGCAGTGTCGCGCCGGTCTGCACCGCGGCGACCTGCGCGCCCCGCCTGGCCAGCCTGGCTCCGGCGAACAGCGCGTCGCCGCCGTTGTCACCAGTTCCGGCCAGCACGACTACCCGGGCGCCGTAGACGCGGCCAAGGAGGCCGGCGCAGACGGCCGCCAGGCCGGCCGCGGCCCGCTGCATCAGCGCCCCGTCGGGCACCAGGGCCATCAGGGACTGCTCGGCCGACCGGACGTCGGCTACCTCATGGGCTTCTCGCATCGCTCGCCTCGCTCCTCGCCGCCTGGCCAGCTAACCGTGCCCCGGGCCAGCTAACCGTGCCCCGGGCCGGCTATCCGCGCCCGGGCCGGCTATCCGCGCCCGGGCCAGCTGACCGCTCCCGGCGCCTGCGCCAAGCTAGCCTCGCCTGCGCCAAGCTAGCCTCGCCTGCGCCCAGCTAACCGTGCCCGGGCCGGCTAGTTCGCGCCCGCATGGGCTGGTCCGCTACCGCGGACGATCAGCCTTCGGCGCGGACCACGTCCGCCAGCCGCTCGGCAATCTCGTGAGCCTGGCCGGAATCGATCGCCTCCACCATCACCCGCACGGCAGGCTCGGTGCCGCTCGGCCGGACTAGCACCCGGCCGGACTCACCCAGCTCGCCGTCGGCCTCGGCGACGGCGGCGGACAAGGCCGTCGAGGCCGTCACCTTCTCCTTGCTCACCCCGTGCACGTTGACCAGAACCTGCGGCACCCTGGTCATCACCGCGCCCAGGTCGGCCAGAGTGCGGCCGCTCGCGGCCGCCGTGGCTAGCAGCTGGAGGCTGGTCAGCATCCCGTCACCGGTGCTGCCGTGGTCTGCCATGATGACGTGGCCTGACTGCTCGCCGCCGAGCACGTACTTGCCGTCCAGCATCGCGGCCAGCAGGTACCGGTCCCCGACGGGCGTCTCGACCACGTCGATTCCGGCCTGCGCCATGGCAAGACGGAAGCCGAGATTGGCCATCACGGTCGCGACGACGGTGTCGCCTGCCAGCCGTCCGGCCTGCTGCAGCTCCAGCGCGAGGATCGCCAGGATCTGATCGCCGTCTACGACCTGCCCGGTCGCATCGACGGCCAGGCAACGGTCGGCGTCTCCGTCATAGGCGATGCCCGCATCGGCGCCCCGCTCCATGACGGCGGCCTGCAGCACCCCGAGGTGAGTGGAGCCGCAGCCTTCGTTGATATTGATGCCGTCCGGCTCGACCCCGATCGGGAACACCTCGGCACCGGCCTCGGACAGCAGTCGCGGCGCCAGCGCGTAGGCGGCACCATGCGCGCAGTCGACCACGACCCGCCAGCCGCTCAGCGGCTTGCCCGCGGGCACCGTGCTGAGCAAGTGCTCCAGGTAGCGCTCGGCCTCCCCGGCGGCGTCCGTGACGCGGCCGAACCCGGCCGCCGGGACCTGCCCGCCCGGCCCGGCCGCGGCCTGGGCGGCCGCCATCGCGGCCTCGATCTGGTCCTCGACGTGATCGGGCAGCTTCAGGCCGCTGCGGGCGAAGAACTTGATCCCGTTGTCGGGGGCCGGATTGTGGCTGGCCGACAGCATCACGCCGAAGTCCGCGCCGAGCGCGCCGGTCAGGAACGCGACCCCGGGCGTCGGCAGCACGCCGAGCCGCAGCACATCCACGCCGCTCTCGGCGAGCCCGGCCACGACCGCGGCCTCAAGGAACTCGCCGGAGGCTCGCGGGTCGCGGCCGACCACCGCAGCCGGCCGGCCAGGTCCTGGTGCGGCCGCGTACCCGAGCACGTGCGCCGCCGCGGCAGCCAGGCTGGTGGCCAGCCGCGAGTCAAGATCGCGACCCGCGGCACCGCGGACTCCGTCAGTACCGAAAAGCTGCCCCATAAGAAGGCTATCTCCCCCGCCGGCGCCGTGGGTATGACCGCTTGAGCAGGCAAAATAGCCCTAGCGCTTGGAGTACTGCGGAGCCTTCCTTGCCTTCTTCAGGCCAGCCTTCTTGCGCTCCTTGATCCTGGCGTCCCTGGTCAGGAAGCCCAGGCGCTTCAACGCGGGCCGACTCGCCGGGTCCACGAGGATGAGAGCCCTGGCGATACCCAGGCGAAGCGCGCCGGCCTGGCCGGTCACGCCGCCGCCGGAAATACGGGCGACCACGTCGAACTGGCCGTCAGCGCCCAGCGTCACGAACGGCTCGTTGATCAGCTGCTGGTGAACCTTGTTCGGGAAGTACACGTCCAGCGTCCGGCTGTTGATCTGGAACTGGCCGGTGCCCGGCATCACCCGGACGCGCGCGATGGCCTCCTTGCGACGGCCGGTGCCGAGCGCGTGGCCGGTCACGACCGGCCGGCGCGCGGCCGCCTTGGCCGACGAGCTCGCGCCCTCACCGGTCTCGGTGCTGTACGACGACATGTGCTCGCCGCTCTCATCGACCTCGTCGCCAGCGCCGGTCTCCGGCGCGACTGTGGGCTCAGCCACGGTTTATTCCTCGTACTTCCTGCTCGGCTCGTTGTGTCCTGAGGTCACCGGCGATGTTACTTCGCCGCGGCCTTGCTCGTGCCCGCCTGCTGCGAGACCTGCGTGATCTCGAACGGAACCGGCATCTGGGCCTGGTGCGGGTGCTCAGGGCCGGCGTACACCTTCAGCTTGTTCAGCATCTGACGACCCAGGCTGTTCTTGGGCAGCATGCCCTTGACGGCCTTGGTCACCGCGCGCTCGGGGCTCTTCTCCATCAGGTCGCCGTACGCCACCGCGCGCAAGCCGCCCGGGTAGCCGGAGTGCCGGTACGCCTTCTTGTCGGCCAGCTTGTTGCCGGACAGCGCGACCTTCGAGGCGTTCACGATGATGACGAAGTCGCCGGTGTCGACATGCGGCGCGAAGATCGGCTTGTGCTTGCCCCGCAGCAACGTCGCGGCGTGGCTGGCCAGCCGGCCGAGAATGATGTCAGACGCATCGATGACATGCCACTGCCGCTGGACATCGGCGGCCTTCGGGCTGAAAGTGCGCACAGTCATGAGCCTTCGCGTGTAGTCCTGATGGGTGGGCCCGCGTCCGGTTCGCTGGCCCGACGTGGGATATCCGAAGCACCGGCGGCAGTTCAGCCGCACCCGTCTCAGCGGGCGCGCAGGCCTGCCGGCGCAGATGGACGCGCAGTAAGGATACCGGTAGTTCCCATGCACGGTCAAAAGACGGCGCAGAACGCCAGGCCTGGGTGCTCCCGGCTGACCCGCTGCCCCGCCGCCGGGCTGGCAATCAAGGCTACCCAGGCTCGCCAAGGGAGCGGCGAACGGTACGCTCACCGCATGCGGAATGCGGGCGACAGGGTGGCTGGCGGATCATCGGGGCGCCGGCAACGGCCCGCCTCGCCTCCGCCGCCCCCGCCCGCCAGCACCGGCGGAGGTGCCTCCCTGTTTACCCCCGCGTACCGGGTCAGCCACGGACCAGCGGGCGCCCGTCCGGGCGCCCGTTCCGGTTCCGGGGCAGGTCAGGCTGGTTCCGCCGGTCCTGCCCGTCCGGCCGGTGAAGACTACCCCGCGCCGGAGCACGGGCCTGGATATGCCAGTGATGGCGACGCCGACCGGGATGTGTCCTGGCTTCGGGACGACCTGAGCGCAGGATTCGGCTGGGGTGATGACGACCCGGCGGCGGGCGCGTGGCCGGGCGGAGTGACGGGCGGGCGCGGGCAGGCGCGCCAGGCCGCGAGCAACGCCGTGCGCGGTTTCCCGCCCGCGCCGGGTGAGCCGCTGCCGGTCTACCCGCCTGGGCCCTTCGAAGCCTGGAACCGCGGGCCGGACCGGGCGCTCGCGCCGCGGGGCGCTGAGGCAGTGCTCGCCGAGGTCGTGCGCGCTGACGACGAGGACGCGACGCAGCTGACGAGCGCGACGATCACGCCCGACGAATTCGATACCGACTACTCGCTGCCCGCGATCAAGGACCCGATCCGCGGTTCGGCCGCGGCCAGCCGCGGCGGGGCGGCGATGACCGGCTCCGGCCAGGCCGGGTCCGCGATAGCCGGGCCGGCCGCTCCGCGGGCCCTGCCCGGTGAGCCGGTCAGGCGCGGTC
>JBPCKO010000342.1:0-3653 GCA_051004215.1 Streptosporangiaceae bacterium
AAAACAGCCGCTCGTTGGGGATCCCTCTGCGAGGCAATCTTCCCGTGTAGCGGCCCATTTCCGCCCCCCAGGCCCTGGCAGCACCCGCTGCCAGCCTTACTCGCCTGTCAAATAGCGGGCAGGCGGAAAGGATCGTCCGATGCTCATAGCCCAGCGTCCCAGTCTCACCGAAGAGCAGGTCAACGAGTTCCGCTCGCGGTTCACCATCGAGCCGCTTGAGCCGGGATTCGGTTACACGATCGGCAACTCGCTCCGCCGCACCCTGCTGTCGTCGATCCCTGGTGCCGCCGTCACCAGCATCCGGGTCGAGGGCGTGCTGCACGAGTTCTCCACCGTGCCGGGGGTCAAGGAGGACGTCACCGACGTCATCCTGAACCTCAAGGAGCTCGTCGTCTCCTCCGAGCACGACGAGCCCGTGCACATGTACCTGCGCAAGCAGGGCCCTGGCGTGGTGACCGCGGCCGACATCGCGCCGCCGGCCGGGATGGAAGTCCACAACCCCGACCTGCACATCGCAACCCTGAACGGCAAGGGCAAGCTGGAGATGGAGCTGACCGTCGAGCGCGGCCGCGGCTACATCTCCGCCTCCCAGAACAAGCAGCCGGGCCAGGAGATCGGCCGGATCCCGGTCGACTCGATCTACTCACCGGTGCTCCGGGTGACCTACAAGGTCGAGGCAACCCGGGTCGAGCAGCGGACCGACTTCGACCGCCTGATCCTGGACGTCGAGACGAAGCCTTGCATGCGTCCGCGCGACGCCGTCGCGAGTGCCGGCATGACCCTGGTCGAGCTGTTCGGGCTGGCTCGGGAACTGAACCTCGAGGCCGAGGGCATCGACATCGGCCCGTCGCCGACGGATGCCGCACTGGCTGCGGACCTGGCCCTGCCGATCGAGGAGCTGAACCTGACGGTGCGCTCCTACAACTGCCTCAAGCGCGAGGGCATTCACACCGTCGGCGAGCTGGTCGCCCGCAGTGAGCAGGACCTGCTGGACATCCGCAACTTCGGGGCTAAGTCCATCGAGGAAGTCAAGCAGAAGCTGATCGACATGGGCCTCGCCCTCAAGGACTCCCCGCCCGGATTCGACCCTGGGAGTGCCGCGGACAGCTACGGGGCGGACGAGGACGACAGCTACGTCGAAACCGAGGAGTACTGACCGGTCCGGCTAATCGGCTGGTCAGTGACGCGAACGAGGAGAGTTTTTCGATGCCCACGCCCACCAAGGGTCGCCGAATGGGCGGCAGCGCAGCGCACCAGCAGCACATGCTGGCGAACCTGGCCACGGCGCTGTTCGAGCATGGCAAGATCACGACGACCGAGGCGCGGGCCCGCCGCCTGCGCCCGGTCGCCGAGCGCCTGATCACCTTCGCTAAGCGCGGCGACCTGCACGCCAGGCGGCAGGTGCTGACCGTGGTCACGGACCGGACGGTGGTCAAAACTCTCTTCGATGAGATCGGGCCGAGCTACGCCACCCGCCAGGGCGGCTACACCCGGATCACCAAGGTCGGCCCGCGTAAGGGCGACAACGCGGCGATGGCCGTGATCGAACTGGTCACCGGGAGCGTCGAAGCGAAGCCGCAGCGGCGCCGGTCCAGGCGGTCGCAGGCGGCCGCCGGTGCCGGTCGCCCGGCCCGCGGGCGCCAGGCCGCCGCCGCGTCGACCGCGGGCGCCGAGGAAGCCGAGGCCGCCAGCGCCGAGGCAGCGGAGACCGACGCGGCGCCGACCGAAGCGGCCGACGGGACCGCGGCTGAGACGAGCGCCAAGGCGCAGGCCGCCGAGTCCGGCGACGCTGCCTCTGACGGCACCGGGGCCGCCGCCGAAGCCGACGACACCGAGGCGGACGACACCGAGGCCGATGGCGCCGATGCTGACGGCGCCAATGCCGACGAGAAGTAGCCGCGCGAGATAGCCGGGCGGACGCTCTCGGCGGCCGGGCAGCAGGCCAGCATGCGGCTGCGCCTGGATCTCGGCTATGACGGAGCGGATTTCCGCGGCTGGGCCAGCCAGCCTGGTTCCCGCACGGTTCAGGACACCCTGGAGCGGGCCCTGACCATGGCGCTGCGCCCGCCAGAGCCGGTTGTCCTGACCGTCGCGGGCCGTACCGATGCGGGCGTGCACGCCCGCGGCCAGGTCGCGCACGCCGACGTACCCGAGTCTTGCTGGCAGGCCATCGCCGGGCTCGCGCTGCGCCGGCTGAACGGGGCGCTGCCCGCCGACATTCGGGTGCACGCGATCGCGCCCGCACCGCCGGGGTTCGACGCCCGGTTCTCGGCCCTGTGGCGCCGCTACAGCTACCGGGTCTGCGACGACCCCGCCGGCGCCGATCCGCTGCGCAGGCGCGACACCCTCTGGCACCGCTCGCCGCTCGACGTCTCCGTGCTCAACCAGGCGGCGCAAGGCCTGCTCGGCGAACACGACTTCGCCGCCTACTGCCGCCGGCGGCCGGGGGCCAGCACGGTGCGCGAGCTGTTCAGGCTCGACTGGGGCCGGGACGACGACGGCGTCGTGGTCGGCGCGATCGTGGCCGACGCGTTCTGCCACAACATGGTCCGCGCGCTGGCCGGGGCCCTGCTGGCGGCCGGCGATGGCCGCCGTTTGCCCGGCTGGCCGGCTCAGGTGCTGGCGGCCGGGGTACGCGACCCGGCGGTCACGGTGCTCCCGCCGCACCCGCTGTGCCTGGAGCAGGTCGGCTACCCGGCCGACGCTGACCTAGCCCGCCGGGCCGAGCTGACCAGGCGGTACAGGACAGGCCCGGCCGTCGGCTGCTGAGCCGTCGACGTTCTGGCCCGGCTGGCTAGCCGGCCGGCGGCGGTTTCCCGTCCACCATGCGGTAACTGAGGCTGACGTTCACGGAGTGCGCGACCAGCAGGTTCATGAACGTGTCCAGCTTGGTCTTGTCTTTTCCTGACGGGCTGGCGCTGACATTCGTCGGCTCGGCCCAGACCAGCACCAGGTAGTGGCCCTTGACCACTGCCTCCTCCAGGCCGGTGCCCTTGCCGATGGCCTTGGCCGGACCTGACTTCGCGGCAAGCTGGGCGACGAACTGGGAGTGCCCCGCCTTGGCCGCGACCTTGCCTGCCTCGGCCGCGTTCTTCAGGTTGAACACGCCGATCGTGGCCATCACCTTGGCCGACTTCGACAGGTAGGTGGCCCGCAGGGCCTGGCTGCACCCGGCCTTGCGCATCGCCGCCTGCAGCGCCGGGCCGATCACCGAGTTGCGACAGTTCTTGCCGATCACCTGCCTGGCCCTGGTGTAGCTGGTCGTTCCGTCCGAGATCGTGGCCGGGAACACCTCGGTCATGGACAGCGGGGTCGCGTCGGTCTTCCTGGCCCCGATGAAGCCCCAGGGTCCTGGCGGGGTGGTCGGACCGGTCGCGGCCGGAGGCGGGGTGCTGGTCTGCTTGGGCTTCGCCGGCGGGCTGGCCGAGTGATTCTTGGGCAGCGTGTAGACCAGTACCGCCGCGACCGCCACGATGATCACCACCGCCGCGCCGATGGCCGGCCAGTGCGAGCGGTGTTTCCGGCCGGTCCTGGTGGCCTGGGCACCGCTCTGGGCTGGTCCGCCGCGCTGGCCGGCCTCCCGGGCCGCCGTCCGGGTGGCCGGCTCGGCGGCCGCGGGCGCCGCGGGCCCGGACCCGGCCACGGCCTGGGCG
>JBPCKO010000343.1:0-11461 GCA_051004215.1 Streptosporangiaceae bacterium
TGGAAATTCACCCGCAGCGACCTCGACGCCCTGCTGGACCGCATCGACGCCCACCAGGCAAAGCGACCCCTGGAACTCGCAGCATGACCCCTACCCCAGACGAACTTACGGGCGCGATCACTTAGCTGTAGAAGTCCTCGGAGCGGCCGCCCAGCGGGCCGACGTCAGGTGCCAGCCGCCAGGCCGGCCCGGTTCCCGCGCGGCGGCCAGTGCGGGAAGTGCACCGAGGACACCGCCTGGTTCTCAGCCCGCGGTCTTGGCCTTGAGGAGCGGCGCGTCCCGCGAGAGCTCCCGGAACCCGACGCTGTAGTACAGCCCGCGCGCACCGGGGTGCCCCGGCGCACCGAGGCAGGGGACCGTCGCATGAGTGGCCCCGGCCGACCGGGCCAGCTGCATCCCGTGCAAAAGCATCGCCCGTCCCAGCCCCCGGCGCCGGTAGCCCGGATGCGTACCAACCGGCTCGAACTCCGCGGTCTTGTTCACCTCGTCGAGCCACATGATCGTCGAGGAGGCCATCGTTCCGTCCGGCGCCTCGACCAAGATGTGCAGGTCGCCGCGATAGGTCGCCGTCTGCCGGACGCCCTGGTAGGCCACGGCCGAGTACGTCGAGGGGGTCCAGGCGTCCAGATGGGCCTGGACCGCGGCCTTCGGCCCGGCCTCGTCGGCGGTGCGGAACCGGAATCCGTCGGGCAGGGCCGGCTGCTTCACGTCGGTGAGGTCCCGCTCGTTGAGCTGGGTCCAGGACCCGGTCTCGCCGAGCGCGGCCGGGTCGGTCGCATAGCCGTGCGCCGCCCATCGCGTCAGGGCGAACTCATCGGCGGCGCTCGGCAGCACCCTCCGGTCGACGTCCGCCGCCGTGCCGTCGTACCAGTCGATCACCTCGTCCACCAGCCCGGCGTGGTCGGGATGGACCTGATACGCCAGATAGGCGCCGGCGAGATCCTGCACCGACCCGTCGTTCCGCCGCACCTGGTGCGGAAGGTGGGCCCAGCCCCAGGCCACCAGATCCCCGCCAGCGAACCACAGCCGGCGCGGCCAGGTAGCGCCGTCGCTGACGTGCCCCTTGCCCCAGTTCCAGGCCAGCTCGCCGAACGACGCGTCGCTGTTCACCAGCTCCAGGCGAATGGCGGTGACACGCTGGGCCAGACCCTGCATGAGCTGTACGTCCGCGGCGGTCAGGAGCGTGAGGTCCGTCATGGTGCGCCACTGTGTCAGGACTCGGCAAAGCCGTCGAGCCATTTCCTGCCCGCCGGCGGTGGCGGGTAGCATCCGCCCCGTGGCCGGGCGGACTTACACCAAGCAGGGCGCCGGGCCCGGGGAAATCGCGATGTACCGGGTCCTGGCCTCCCTCGCGGCCCGGCACAACGACCACTTCACCGCTGTGCTGCTGCCCGCCGCGATCACCATCGACCCGGGCCGGGGGCTGCTCGTCCTGCCCCGCTACGACGGTGCGGACCTCGCCGCCCGCTGGCATGAGAGTGACGGCGGTTCCCGGCTCAGCGCCAGCCTGGCGACCAGAATCCCGGCCGTGCTCGACGACCTGGCCCATATCGACACGGCCTGCGTGACCACCGACCCGGTGCTATCGGCAGTCCCCGGCCTGGTCTTCGACCACGCCACGGCCCTCACCCGCGCGGCGGACATTGGCCGCCGGCTCTCGCGGGCCGGCCTGCTCTCCCCCGAGGTCTGCGCCCGGGCCGAGCGGCTCCTGGCCCACCGCCAGAGCACGCCCATGATCGTGAACAACGGTGACTTCTACCCCAGAAACCTCATCGTGCAGCCAGCCGGCCGCATCGTGATCGTCGACTGGGAGACCTACAACCCCAGCAGCCCTTTCCACACCGTCGACCATCCCGAGAACGTGGCCGCGGTCTTCTATGCCCACATGTGGGGCAACCCGGCCTGGCAGGCCGGATACCGCAACGCCCTCGACCGGCGGTTCGGCTTCGCTCCGGCCAGCCTGGCTAAGGGGATAGTGATCCAGGCCCTCGAACTGGCCAACATGTGGCTGAACGACACCGATAGGCACCTGGCGGCCATCCAGGCATCGAGCATCATCAGCATGCTCCCGCCTTACCGGTGACCGACCGGCCAGACTGCCGCAGCGGTCAGGAGGGCGGGTGCGAGGGCCAGGACGATGGCCCCGTGGAGGCCGGCCAGTGTGCCAGCCAGGCCGCCGGCTAGCGCGCCAGCGCCGGAGGCGCCGAAGATGATCGTCAGGTACGCCGACCAGGCGGCACCGTGAATCTCCTGGATCAAGCTGCATACCGCGACGATCTGCCGGTTCGACAATCGCTGAGTCAGCAACTGAAGATCCCGGCCACGCAACCGCAGGCCAGGTTGTATCCGGTGATCCCGAGCGCGATCGCGCGCAGGTCGGGAGTGCTGAGGATGTCACGCAGTCCGGAGGTGACCGGCGGCCTGGCCAGCCTCGGCGTAACCCGGGGGAATTGCGGAATCAGGCGGATCAGGCAGGCGCTCGCGAAAAATGAGACAACATCCCCGACGAACGGCAACGTCCGCGCGGCCGCGAACGCGACCGACCCGAGCGGCGGTCCGGCAGATCCTGGCCAGCGAGTAGGCGACCCAGAAGTGGCCGTTGAACCGGTCGAGCTCTCTCTTGTCCTGGCCGGCAATCTCGGGGATCATCGCCTGCGCCGCAGGGTCGAAGATGCACGAGATGGCGGTCACCAGTGCCACGGCGGCGAGGAGCACGGCGATCGTGATCGCGCCGCTGGCTATCAGAGCGATCAGGCCGATGACCACGGCCGCCCTGACCAGGTCGGCGGCGATCATGACGGAGCGGCGCGGCCACCGGTCGGCGAGCACTCCGGCCGGTAGCTGGAAGAGGATCCGGGTACCGAACGTGGCGACCGCCACGAGCGACACGATGACCGGGTCGTGGGTGATCGCTACCGCGAGAAGCCCGGCCCCAGCGGCGAACATCCCGTCGCCGGTCACCGACAACGCGGTGGACGCGATCAGCGGGTGCAGCCGCCGCGGGCCGCCGTCAGCGGAACTAGCGGCACCGCTAGTCGCCATCAGCCAGATCGTGCTGGGCCGGGTAACGTCATCCCGTGAACAGGCCCGGCACCCCGCGCGGGCATGGTCCGCCGTCGGATACGCCGAGCTGTGCAGAACTCCTGCGAGGGAACGTGCTCATAGCGGACACTCGGTGCTCACGATGACAGAGGCGTAGAAGACGGACGCCTGGAGGTCACCGCAGCCGAAGGCGAGCACGGCTGAGTGCCGACCGAATACTCCAACGGATCGCCGGCTATACACCACCGGCCGCGGACGCCGCGGAGGCCGCGGCGCCGCCGTCAGAGTTTGGCCAGCTTGCCGCACGGCATCACGATCCGCACGCGGCACGAACCGAAGTCCACGGCCAGGGCGAGATCCGCCTCGACAGTGATGACCCGGCCAAGGCCATAGGTATCGTGGACAACAAGGTCCTGCTCGGCGAACTGCTCAGGAGGCGGCGCGGCAGGCGGGGGTCCGAAGGGGCTGTTGGGCAAGTAGCGCCGGGACGCAGCGCGGGCTGGCTTCATCACTACCAGTATGCGCTCACCGGGCCCTAGTCCGGACGGATTGGCCAGGATCCAGCCAGACTCTCTCCGAGCGGCTGCTCTGGGCTACCGCCTCCCGCCGCATCAGCGCACCACCTACCCGTACGCTTTCGAAGGCGGAGACGACCCGGATCGCCCGGCAACTTCCGGCGCTTATCGGCCAGGGTCGCTCACCTTGTCATGCTTAAGGCTTCCGGGCCTGTTGCCGCCGATAGTCTGACTACTTCGGCTATCGCGTGCCGGCCGACGGCGGCCAGGACCGGGTCGGTGAGCTGATAGAAATGCGCAGCGCCGATCCCCAAGCTCAGTGCCCAGCCCCGCCCGCGGGCCCAGGTCGCGTCGTCGACCTTGATTTCGGCGCGGAACAGGCCGCGGGTCTCGGCGGTCAGCCAGGCCCAGGCGGGCAGCATGTCGACGGCGGGGTCGCTCACGCCCAGGCCGCCAAAGTCAATGACCCCAGTCAGCCGGCCGTGACGAGCCAGCAGGTTACCTGAGTACAGGTCAGTGTGCACCCAGACCGGCGCACGATCCCACGCGGGAGCGGCCACGGCGGTCTCCCACGCGGCGGTCACCAGCTCCTGGTCCACGGCCCCGGCCGAGCCCAGGTCGCGGATCTCGCGGCGGACCCGGTCATCGAGACCGGAGACCGGCCCGCCCCGGAAGGGTGGCGGCGGCCCTCCGTTAGGGTCGATCCGCTGCAGCGCGGCAACGAACCGGCCGAGGCGGACGGCCGCGTCAGGCAGATCAACCTCAGGCCCGTTCCCGACGTTCTCGCCGTCGAGCCACCGATAAACCGACCACGGAAAGGGAAACCCTTCCGCCTGAAGGCCATGGGCGAGCGGCACACTGGCACGGCGAGCGGGAGCAGCGCGGAAAGCCGCGGCAGCCACCGTTGTTCTGTCGCCACGCCCGCAGCGACTCCCGGACGGCGGGGCAGGCGCATGGCCTTCTCGTTGCCAAGGCGGTAAATCACGTTGTCGGTTCCGGCGGAGCGAACCTCGGCTATGGGCAGATCCGCCCACTGCGGGAACTGCCTGCGTATCAATCGGCGCGCCAGCGGGAGGTCGATGTTGATCTCGTCTGGATTCATCTTCGGCTCAGGCACAAGCCACCTTTCGTCCGGGATCAAGTGCGCTGGAAGTGCCAGATGACCAGCCACGGACGGCCGCCTGCAGCCCGCGCCGCCGATGGCAAGTAATCCATCAGCGACCACGGCCAGTCCTGCCAGTCGCCGATCTTGGTCGCGGGCTCGGGCAGCGGCGCCGCCCGGGCCTGGGCGGTCCGACCCGGCTCCTCGCACCGCCTTACCTGCAGGCCAAGGCTCAGCGCAGCCCGCAAGTAGTCGCCGAGCTGATGCCGGTAGGTGGTTACGATGCACGGTTCGCCCGCCGGGCCGCGGGCGGTGATCACCGAGCCGCGGGTGACGAGTTCGTGGTGTATATCCGAGATGACCAGGTCTCCGCCGGGACGGAGCACACGAGCGAACTCTGCCAGCACCGGATCGAGGCGGGGGACGTGGACGAGAGCCAGCGCGCAGACGATGACGTCCACTGAATCGTCCGGCAGCGGCAGCCGGTCAAGCTCGGCGAGCCGGAAGTCGCCCTCTGGAACGCGCTGCCGCGCGTGCGCGAGCATGTCCGGTGAGCTGTCCACGCCAATAACCCGGTGCCCGCGCTTAGCCTCGATTCCCGGTGCGGTAATTGAGTTGAGGTTTCTCTCGGCGTGCTGATCATCGTGGCGGGAACCGGAACCTGAGCTTGCGGTCGTCCCTAGATGCGCGACAGTCGTCCGCCAGTTGATCTGCGACACGTCGAGCGCGAACACATTGCATGACGGTGCGTCTGTAACGCGCGCTGCTCGTGCAGCTTCACAGCTGGGATCGCAGCACGGCGACCTCGGGGAACTCCTCGGGCGAGCCGTAGCCGTGCTCGGCCAGCCAGCGGACGTTAGTGATGCATCGCAACGACCACCATGCGCGGATGAGGTCTACGGTTCGAGGGGATTGCCAGGTCGCGGCTGACGTCGGTGCGTAGCCAGCGACGACGTCGCCAAGGTGCTCCTGGTGTCCGAGCGTGAGGATGGCGATGTCGAAGAGCGCGTCGCCCTGGTCCGCCTCGGACCAGTCGACGACGCCGGTGATCTCGTCACCGTCGACGAAGACGTGGTCGACCTGCAGGTCGCCGTGGATGAACACTGGTGTCCACGGCCGGAGCGCAGTCTCGGCGAGCTGACGGTTGCGTGTGACCAGGTCGGCGGGAAGGACGTCGTTGGCGACGAGCCACTCGCATTCGTCGTCGAGGTCTGATGCGATCTCGTCGAGGCCCGGACCGCGGTCGCCGAAACGACTGGGCCATGGCGGCAGCGGCGCGTCGTGCAGCGTCCGGGCGGCGGCACCCGCCGCGGCCCACGCGGCCGACGACGCGGTAGATGGCTCGCCGAGGTGGCCGAGTGCCGTCCCTGGGAGGGCGGCGAGCGCGAGCACGGGCGGCTTCCGCCACAGGATCTCCGGGGTCGGGATCGGCGCAATGGCCATCGCCTCGACCTCCACGTCGGTGCGGGTCTGATCAGCGTCGATCTTCAGGAACACGTCGCCGACGCGCAGGGTGGCGCGCTCGTTATGGGCGACTACGACCTCGACTTCGTCCACGTGGGCCATTGTCGCGGGATGACCATCGACGTTGCCACGGGATTATCGCGTGCGACTACGCGGCTGGCCTCGTCCCGCTGCCCATCGGTCCTCGTGCAAGGCGCTCGGCGGATGGGCTGCCTAGCTTCGGCTGCAACCTGTCGCGCATCAACTGGAGATCTTGGCGATGGCGTCCTGCACGTCGTCGGTAAATGGTGAACCCGACCGAGTAGGCCAGCCGCCGGCCGGGCCGGGCAAGCCAGTTCAGGAACTCGTGGGTGCCGCCGCCGGAGTCGGCCCGGATCAGCACCTGGCGCCGCCTGTCCATCGGCAGCTGCGCCAGGGCCAGGCGGGTCACCTCGATGTGGTCGGCGGCCGTGTTCGACCCGGCGTTGCCGGGCCTGAGCATGATCGCCAGCGGCTCCCCGGATCCTTCGGGGCCGTGATCGGCGAAGACGGTCAGGGGATGGAAGCCCCAGGTCTTCTTCCACGTCGGCGCGGCCAGGTCCTTCTCCGAGCAGGCGGTCACGATCGTCGCGTCGATGTCCACCGCGATCAGCGTCCCGTCCGCGCCGGGCGCGGAGTCCGCGGCGAGTTCCCAGGCGCGCATCCGCGCGGCGGCCCGCGCCGCGCGGATCGCCTTCACCGCCCGCGGGGCATCGGCGGCCAGGCGGCTGATCAGCCGGGACACCACCGGGTCCGAGGCCACCGGGCCGAACAGCTCCGGCTCCGCACGCAGCATCGCGATATCGGCCAGGCAGTCCCCGCCCAGCGCCAGCGTCACCGCCAGGTCCGCGATGACCTTCCCCCGATCATGCACCGCCCGCGACGGCCGCCACCGCTCCAGCCCGGCCGACAAGCCCGCCTCCAGGCCCGTCACCCGCAGCGCCTGGGTCAGCAACACCGCGCCCGCCTGAGACACGACCCCCGATCCCCGGCAGTGACAGTGATCTTCGGGCGGCGGGAGGTACTCTTCACCTGATAAGTGCCTTCGGCTGGTGACGGACAGGTCCTTCGACAAGCCCTATCCTTCCAGGTCAAAGGCACTTTTCTATGCCGCCACGCAGCTCTTGTCACCATCCAGGCGAAAGGCCGAGGCTAGCGCACGGCCTGCACGGTCCACGACCCGGTCCACGGTCTGTCCCGCCCATCGGCCGGCCGCAGGTAACGCTTAGTAGCCGGAACGGGAACGCAGGTATCAGGCGCTGGTGCGCAAACCCGGGCGGGAACGTCGCTGGCAGCCATGGGCGGCCCGGCCGCGCGGCAGGAGCCGGCTGCCGTGCTCAGGCGCGGCGGCGAGGAAGGTGCGGGGCCGCCCCGGACATTGACTCTGCACAGTCTTTTAGTCATACTTTTGACTATGACCGCGATGCCCCTGGGCGAAGTCAAGATGCACCTGTCCGAGCTCGTGAGCCGCGTGCACGATCATCACGAGCGGGTGACCGTGACGGTCCACGGCCGCCCGTCCGCCGTCCTGCTAGCGACCGAGGACCTGGAGCGGCTGGAGGAAACCCTCGCCGTCTTGCGCGACGCAGAAACCGTGAGCCGCCTCGCCGCGTCCGACGCCGAACTGGCACGCGGCGAATCCGTCTCGGCCGGCGAGCTTGCCGACGCCATGCGCCGCCGCCCGGCCCGCGGGTGACCGGCAGCGGACCAGAGGCACCCTACGTCCTGCGGACCACCCCGACCGTGCGACGGGCACTGACCGAGACGCTGCCTGAGGCCGTGGCCACCGCAGCCTATGAGTTCATCACCGGGCCGCTGCTCACCCAACCTCACCGCGTCGGCAAACGCCTGCTGCCGCCTCTGGCGGACAGGTACAGCGCACGCCGCGGCACCTACCGGGTCATCTACCGAATCGATGACCACAGGCACACGGTCACCGTGGTCGACATCGGGCACCGCCGCGACATCTACCGAAGCTGAATCGCATGCGGCCGCCGAGCCCCGGTGCCTGTTCAGCGCTGCCGCACCAGGCCAGCGCGGCCGCGCGGCCACCCGGCGCTCCGGGAGAGTTGAGCCTCACCTCAGGCCGTCGAGGACGGCGGCCTTGCACCGGGCGCGCTCATATTCGGCGAGCGCAGCAGACCCGTAATCAACAAGAAAGGCGCATAACGCCGACTCGGCGCGTCCGGTCGAGGCGGAGGAAGAGAGCCAGAGAACCTGGCACCGCGTCGTTCTGTGCTCCTGACTGACGCTACGGACTGGATGCTGGCTGCCGCCACGGACCTGGGCAGTGATGCGTGAGCGCCGAGGCAGTTCCTGCGTCACGATGGGAGGAGTGGCGGGTTTCCCGAGCGCGATGGGCAGTTCGATGCGATCTCGACCTTGGTTCACTGACTCACATATCTTCGCGGCGCCTGTGAGGGCGGCTGATTCTGTGAGTCATTTCCCGCGATGCAGCTGGCCGGGCTGGGCGGCCGCCTGGCTATCGGGCGCCCGGCTGGATGAGGCCGCATTCATAGGCGAGCACGACCGCCTGGACCCGGTCCCGGAGCTGCAATTTGGCCAGGATGCGGGTCACGTAGGTCTTGACGGTCGGTTCGCTCAGGAATATTGCGGCGGCGATCTCGGCGTTCGAGCGGCCCTGCGCGATCAGGCCGAGGACCTCCAGTTCCCGCGCGGTGAGTGCCTCGAGGCCACCCGGCCTGCCGGCTCCCGGCCTCGGTCGGCGCACGTACTCCTCGATCATCCGGCGGGTGATCTCGGGAGCGAGCAGGGCCTCGCCCGCGGCGACGGTCCGGATCGCGCCCGCGAGCTCACGCGGCGGCGCGCTCTTGAGCAGGAATCCGCTGGCGCCGGCCCGCAGCGCCTCGTACACGTACTCGTCGTGGTCAAAGGTGGTGAGTATCAGCACGCGGGCGTGCGCTCGGCCGCCGCTGAGCAGGCGCCGGGTGGCCGCGATGCCGTCGAGGCGGGGCATCTGGATGTCCATGAGGATGACGTCGGGGTTCAATGTGACCGCCTGGTCGACTGCTTCTGCGCCGTCGGAGGCCTCGCCGACTACGTCGATGTCGTCCTGGCCATCGAGGATCGAGCGGAACCCGCCTCGCACCAGTGCCTGGTCGTCTGCCAGCAGTACCCGGATCACTGCGCGGCACCGTCCATCGGCAGCACCGCGCGCACCGCGAAGCCACCCTCCGGACGCTGCCTGGTCTCCAGGGATCCGCCGTAGATCGTCACGCGCTCGCGTATGCCGATCAGCCCGTGACCGGTGCCGGGTGCCGGTGCCCCTGTGCTTCGCCCGTCGTCGAGCACATCCAGTTCCACGGCGTGATCGGCGTAACGCAGCACGACCCGTGCTTTCGCGGGTCCCGCATGCTTGAGCGTGTTCGTCAGGGCCTCCTGGGCGATACGGTAAACGGCCAGCTCGATGCCGGCAGGGAGCAGCCGGGCCGTGCCCTCGACCTGGAGCACAACGGGCAGGCCGCTGTCGCTCATGTGCTCGACGAGCTCGCCCAGCTGCGCCGTGCCCGGCTGCGGTTCCAGCGCCAGTTCCGCCCGCTCTCCGCGCAGCAGGCCGAGCATGCGGCCGAGCTCGCCCACCGCCTGGCGTCCGGTCTCCTGAATCAGGCGCAATGGCGGCCGGGCCAGCGGCGGGTTCCGCTCCAGGAGATCCTCGGCGGCGCCGGCCTGGACAACCATGACGCTCACGCAGTGGGCCACGATGTCATGAAGTTCCCGCGCGATCCGGTTGCGTTCTTGCGCGATGGCGGCCCGGATAGTCTCGTCCCGTTCGGATTCCAGCCGCCGGGCCCGGTCACTGGCCTCGATGTGGCTGTCGTGCCGCCTGCGCAGGACGCGGCCGACGACGAACGCGCCGGTGAACGGCACGAAGGTGAACGGGATGTCCGCGGCGGTGCGGATCACCGGGACACGCAGCATCACGACAAGCATTGCCAGTGCCGTCGCCGCAGCCCCGGCTAGCGCCACGCGGCCCCTGGCGTGGCGCGCCACCGAATACAGCGCGATCAGCATGGGCACGAAATCACCCCAGAGCGTAATGGTCAGCCGCGTAACCAGCTCCGGCACGGCGGCGGCCATCGCCACGACGCAGACGGTGAGAAGCGGTGCACGGCGGCGCAGCGCGATGGCCGCCGTCGCGACCGCGGTGGCCGCCGCGGCGGCAAAGCCGGATCCGTAGTGAGTGGACTGATCGACGTCGAAGCGCAGATCGAGCTGAGCAAAGACAGTCAATGCCAGCGCGAGCAGCCCGTCACTGAGCAACTCGGGGTGCTCACCAGCACGGGGCACCCGGAACATCCGCTCCATAGCGCCGAACGTACAGCGTGACCGAAGATGCGGGGTCATCCCCGAGCATCATCGCGAACCATCTCAGGTCGTACTCCGCCCGGCCCGGAGGCGACCGCGGACCATCTCGCGCGCGACCACCGGACGACGACACGGACACGGCGATGGCACGAGCCTGGCCAGGCCGTACCGCGCCACCGGGGCGCGGCGGCACGCGACATCGGAGGACTCACATGACCGTCAACCGAACACGCCTCGCGGGATGGGCGCTCCTCATCGGCGCGATCGTGGCGACGGCCGGCTACCTCGCCGCCGGAACGCTCGTCCACGGCCACGGCGACGCACGATTCACCAGCGCGTTGTGGACGCCGCTGACCGGCATCGCCATCGCAGGCGCCATCATCACCGCGCTCGGCCTGCCGGTGATCCTCACATACCACGGCCGGCTGGCGCCGCGTCTCACACTGGTCGGCTACGTCGGCATGTTCGCGACCATCGTCATGCTGAACATCTCCGAGGGCTGCATCGAGGCGTTCGTCAAGCCGTACCTGGCCACGCACGGAGGAGTACCCAAGAACCCGCCCCCCGGACTGGCTGTCTTCGAGAACATCGCGCTGGTGTGCCTGGTGGTCGGCCTGATCTGCCTGGGCATCGCGGTGATCCGCGCCCGCGTCTTCCCCCGCTGGACCGGCGCCCTGTTCATCGCCTCGCCCATCGCAGGCTTCCTGCCCCTGCCAGGACCGTTCGCAATGCTCAGCGACTACCTCGCGTTCATCGCGATCATCACGATCGGCCTCCAGGTGGTGCGCACCGAGTCACGGCGCCCAGAGCCGACACCCGCACTTGCGCACAGTGCCCCGGCAACGCCCTGACTCAGGCTCATACGCAAGCTAAGTGATCGCGCCCGTAAGTTCGTCTGGGGTAGGGGTCATGCTGCGAGTTCCAGGGGTCGCTTTGCCTGGTGGGCGTCGATGCGGTCCAGCAGGGCGTCGAGGTCGCTGCGGGTGAATTTCCA
>JBPCKO010000344.1:0-4667 GCA_051004215.1 Streptosporangiaceae bacterium
TGCTTGGCTGCCTCCGGCCCGGCTGTGGCGGCGGAGGCCGCCGCGCGCCTCAGCACCTGGCCGACGTCCGGCATCGACCGGCTGCCGAAGGTGCCCAGGTCATACGGGCATAGGTCGGTGTCGCCCATCGCCAGCCGTACCGTGCCGATCCGGACGCCGAGTTCTTCCGCGACCAGCAGGCGCAGCGCGGTCCGGTTGTCCTGGCCGACGTCGACCTTGCCGGTGAAGGCGATCACCTGCCCGGCCGGGGAGACGTGCAGCCACGCGCTCGAGGCGGTGGACCAGCCGCCGGACTCGGGCGGCGGCAGCACGACGACCAGGCCGTCGCCGAGCAGGCCGAACCAGTCCCGCTCGGCCGGGTCGGTCAGGTCCCAGGGCCCGGCCGGCCGGAACCGCGGCTCCCCGGGCAGCGGCGGCCCCCACCGGTCCCCGTCCGGCTCCCAGCCTGGTGGCGGTTCGCCGGCCTGGCCATCTGCCGCCGCCCTGATCGCCCGGCGGATGCGCGGGTAGGTCCCGCAGCGGCAGATCTGGCTGGCCAGCGCGGCGTCGATCGCGCCGTCTGAAGGATCGGCGTTCACGTCCAGCAGGGCCACGGCGGTCAGAACCATGCCGGGCGTGCAGTACCCGCACTGCGACGCCGACTGGGCCGCGAACGCCTGCTGCACCGGATGCAGCCCGCTGCCTGTCCCGCGCAGTCCCTCGATCGTGGTGACCGGCCGGCCGGCCACCGACCCGGCGGTCCGCTGGCAGGACCTGACCGGCTCGCCGTCGACCAGCACCGTGCAGGCGCCGCATGCCCCCTCGCCACAGCCCGGCTTGGCCCCGGTCAGCCCCAGGCATTCGCGCAGGGCGGCCAGCAGCGTAAGGCCGGCCGGCACGGTGGCCGCGGTGCCGTTGACCGTGAAGGTGGCGTCCTCAGGCGCTGGCATCGTCAGTGCGGGATCTGCTGGCCGAACCAGCGGGCGGGCCGGCGAGTACCCGTACTGCGGTCATCGCCACTCCTGCCCGGCCGGATCGGGGCGGTCAATAGCTCCTGTTCCCGTAACCGGAGTACCCGTGCGGGTCGACCGCATACGGGTCGGCACCAGCGTAGCCGCCTTGCTCGCCGGGGTGGCCAGGCTGACCGGGCAACGGCGGATAGTGATACGCACCGGTCGGCGCGGCCTGACCTGGGAAGGCCGGAGCCGGGTAGGACTCAGGCCCGGCCGGAGTGTAGGGATAGGCCGCCTCGGCCTGGTCCGCAGGCCGGTAACCAGGGTCGGCCTGCTGGTGCGCGGCGTAGCCGCCGGCCGCCGCCTGGTCGGCGTAGCCGGGCGAGGCGCTCGGGTAGTCGTCGGCGTGACTCTGTCCCGCGTAGCCCGCATAGCCCAGCGGGTCGGGTCCGGCGGCCGGAGCGGCCTGGCCGGCGTCGTAGCTAGCCGGCCCGGTCGGGTAGCCGGCCGGAACTCCGCCGTACCCGGCTGAACTGGTGTCGGCCGGCGCCGATCCGTAACTGCCCGGGCCGTAGCCATGGCCGGTTTCGTAGCTGGCCGACTCGTGCCTGGTGGCTTCGAGCCTCGTCGTTTCTGGCCCGGCGGCGGCGTAACCGGCTGAGCCGTAGCTGGATGAGCCGGTGTCGTAACTGGACGGCCCGCTCTCGTAGGCCGCGGGCGCGGTGCCGTGGTCGGCCGGGGCCGCGGCCTGATGCGCGGGCCGGGACCGGTCGTAGCCCCCCGCCTGGCCGTAACCACCAAGGTCGGCCGCGGGAGCCGGGTAGCTGGCCGGCCCGGGCGGGGAGTAGCCGTAGCCGCCGGAGTCGTTCGGGCCGGCCGCCGGGCCGCCGGCTGGATAGGAATATCCACCCGGCGTGGAGTACTGGGCGGTCGGCTCGGCCGCGTAGTCGCCGGCCGGGAAGGAGGAACCGTTCACGGCCGGCATCACGTAACTGTCCGGCAGCGAGCTGCCGTGGCCAGCCGACCCGGCCTGGTAACTGTCAGAGGCGGGCCGGTTGTACGCGGCCGTCGGCTGGTCGTAGCTGGTCGGCGCGGCCGCGTATTCGGCCGCAGGCCTGACCGCGGGCCGTTCGTGCGCCCCTGACCGGCTACGCCGGTAGGAGCGGCTGTCGTTGGCGTCGATGCGCGGGAACGACGGGCTGGTCAGCGGGTCGTCGTCAAGCGGCGCGACCGGCCGGGTCGGGCCGGCCGCGAGGCCGGCGGCAGGCCAGGCGTGATCCTGGCGCGCGGGCCGGGGCTCGGAACGAGACAGATCGGAGCGCATCGCCTCTGAGCGCACCGGCTCCGACCGCATGGGCACGGACGGCAAGGGCACGGACGGCAAGGGCACGGACGGCGAGGTTACGGAGCGGAACGCGTCGGACCAGCCTGTGTCGGGTCGGGCTTGGCCTGGTCGCGCTGGGTCGGGCCGGACGGCGTCGGATCGCCTGGGCAGCGAGCGGACTGTGTCCATCCGCTCGGTGCGGCCAGCCGCCGACCCTCGCGGTCCGGCGGCGGCGAGGTCGTCACCACGGTCCCTGGCCGCGCGGTCGGCACCGCGCCCCCAGCCCGCCCGGGCACCGCGATCCCTGGACGCCAGATCAGCACCGCGGTCCCTGGACGCCAGATCAGCACCGCGCTCCCTGGGCGCCCGGTCAGCCGTCCGGCCGACCGGCGGCAGCAGGGCCTGGTCGAGGCGCTGAGTGGCCTCGGCATCGGACGGCCGCCCGGGCCGTCTGGCCGGACCGCTGTCGCGAGTCACACTGCTCTCCCGAGTCACACTGCTCTCGCGGGTGACGCTGGCGCCGCGGGCCGCGGCCTTGCCGGTCTCCCGGGCCGGACCGCGCCCGGAAGTCCGCTCGGCCTGGCCAGGGCGGCTGGTCGCGGGCCCGTCGGCGGTGAACGGCTTGTCCGCCGCGAGCTCGGTCCAGTAATCGACGTCGGAGAGCTCGTCCCACTCGTTGGTCGGCCAGTCGCCGTCGGAGTCTCGCTTGGCCTTGCCCCGGCTCTTGCTCTGGCTCTGGCTCTTGCCCGGCCGCGGCTTAACCGCCGGCAGCACGTCATCCTGCGGGGCCCGGGACCCGTGGCCGTTTTTGCGGCCCTCCGGCCTGCTGGCCGGCTTACCGGCCGGGCGCCGGTCCAGCGTATCCAGGTCGGCAACCGCCAGCGCGCGCACGGCGGGCGCGGACCTGGCTCCCCGGTCGTCGCGCCTAGCCGTGGCATCACGGTCGAAGTCGCGGCTGTCGCGGTCGAATTCACGCGACGCCGTCCGTGACCGGCCAGGAGAGGTGTCGGAACCGGCCGCCCCGCGGCTGCTGCCCGGCTGGACCCGGGCCGTCCGGCCGCCGGCCGGGACGAGCTCGGTGCGGTCGTCGTCGTAGCTACTGCCACGGCCGCCACCCTGCTCGCGGCGCGGCTCTGGCTCGCGCCCAGCCAGAGGGTCGCGGGCGGCACCGGAACGGGCGGCCGGGCGCGGCCGGTCCTGGTCCGCGTCGAAGTCATCATGGTCACGGCGCGCGCGGCCCCGGGCGGGAAGCTGATCCCCGCGGCCACGGCCTGATCCCCGCTCGACGGCGACGTCGTCGAATTCTTCTTCCTCGTCCGAGCGCAGGTAGCGCATGTAGCCATACACGACGACCGCGATCAGGATGACTACGGCGATCAGAATGATCAGCACCGGACTCGGCATCGCACCATCCATCGGACCTATGGCCTGAGTGACGCCCGCCCGGCCCCGCGCGGCCATTACGCGAGCCTCCCTGAAACGCGAGCGTCCTGGACTGATCAGAAGCCAGCTGAATCGTTAAATGTCAATTGTGGCGGAGCGCTCCAGTCTGTGTCAGGAGATTCGAGAAGTTTTACCACGTCTGTCTACCCCCTGTAACTGACCGCTCACGATGGGGTTGCGGACCGTGAGCCTGCCCACGCCGATCACATGCCGGGCGATCGCGGCCCACGTGGTCCGCAACCCGGCACCATTCGGCAGCTTCAGCCGGGCATTCAGCGCGTAAACGGTCAGGCGGTAGGTATGCACTTCGTTGTCCCGCGGCGGGCACGGCGGGTCGTAACGCGCCGTCCCCGCGCTATTCTCCGCCTGCCTGGCCCCCGTTGGCAGCCGGTTCTGCGCGATGTCCGTTGTGGTCGTGCTGATATCGAACACGATCCAGTACACATACGGCGTGATCGGTGCTTCGCCGTCATCGACCACGACGGCGAAGGACTTGGGCTGCTGCGACAGCGCCCCTGACCAGTACAGCGGCGGGCTGAGACCAGGGCCGTGACAGGTGTACTGGACCGGCAGGCTCACGCCATTGCGGAAATCAGGGCTGGTCACGGTCATCGATTGCGGGGCCACCCCGCCCGAGCCGCTCAGGCCGCCGAGCAGGCCGCACCCGGTCAGCAGGGGGGCCACGCAGGCCAGCGCGGCATACCGCGGCCAGCGGGCCCGCATCGGGCTCTTACGGCTCAGCATCGCGCGCCGATCTTACGCGGCGACTGGCAGCGGCCGGGACCAGCTATTCGGGCTGCCGGGAGTTGCCGAACATGATCTCGTCCCAGGACGGGACCGAGGATCGGCGCGGCCGGCCACCAGAAGCCCGCCTGGCCGGCCTGGCCGGCGGCGCGGGTGGCTGCGCCTCGGCCGGCTGAGCCGCGCCCGGCCCGTCATCGGCGCCGGCGGCATCAGCGGTCGCGTCC
>JBPCKO010000345.1:0-21365 GCA_051004215.1 Streptosporangiaceae bacterium
GCCTGGCGGCAATCAGGTGACTCCAGCGCATGATCGTGCTCCTTTCCCGCGAATGGCGGGGTTTCGCCTTTCGGTTCGGCTGCGCACAATGTGCAGTGATGCTAAGGCCGAAACGATCCCGTGTCGATCACAATGAGAACTTGGGTGATTACTGACAGTTAGGTAACGCGGCCGGACAACCGCTGTCGGCCCCCGCCGGTAGGGTGCCGAGGCATGAGGAACGTGCACCCCGAAGTCTTCCTGGTCGCCCGCCCGCAGGTGGATTACGACGCTCTCGCCGCCTACCTGGGCGAGGTGGGCGGCGAGAGCTGGCTTGAGCGGCTCGACCGGGGTCACCTCGACGACGCCCAGAACCTGGCCGAGTTCGCCGGGAAGATCTGCTACCGGGCCTGGGAGCCCGGCCTGAACCCCAACATCGTCCGGGTCCGCAACGACCAGGCCAGGTACCTGGAGAACATCCTGTCCCAGGCCCACGGCTCGGTCCTGGAGCACGTCAGCTTCAGCTTCGCGCTGCACAACGTCAGCCGGGTGCTCACCCACGAGCTGGTCAGGCACCGCCCGGGTACCGCGATCTCCCAGGAGTCGCTGCGCTTCGTCCGGCTCGCCGACATCCCGTTCTGGTTTCCCGGCTGGGCCCAGGAGGACCCGGAGCTGATGCGGCGCGCGACCGCCCTGCTGGAGCAGATGGAGCAGTTTCAGGAATGGATGGCCGGCCACTTCGGGCTGGACACCGAGGGCGTGCCGTTCCACGAGAAGAAGCACAAGACCTCGTTCATGCGCCGGTTCGCACCCGACGGCGTCGCGACCAGCCTGCTGTGGACGGCGAACATCCGGACCCTGCGGCACACGCTCGAAGCCCGCACCGATCCCGGCGCCGAGGAGGAGATCCGGCTGCTGTTCGGCCGGATCGGCGAGGTGATGCGCGCGGAGGCACCCGCCTTGTTCGGGGACTACGAGGTCACCGACGGCGCCTGGGTGCCGCGCTGGCGCAAGGTCTAGCCACGCTGCCCGGGCTCAGGGGGCGGAACTGGCCGGGGTCAGGCCGCTCGCGGCCTGCGGGTGGCGGGCGAGTTCCAGCGCCGCCAGCGAATCGTGGTGCATCCGGTCGCCCGGTACCCGGCGGGACAGTGCCCGCGCGGTGGCGCTGATCATCGCGGCTGGCCCGGCGACGTAGACCTCGCAGTCACGGAACGACGGGTGCGTCCACACCACGTCGGGCAGGCGGCCCACCCGGCCAGGGCAATCCAGCTCGTACTCCGTGACCGGGATGACGGTCAGCGACGGATAAGCCAGCCGCAGCGTCTCCAGGTCGCGCAGGTCATACAGATCGCGGCTGGTCCGGCCGCCGACATAGAGCGTGACCGAGCGCCTGCGGCCGTGCCCGGCCGCCTTGATCACGGCTTCGGTGATGGCCTTGACCGGCGCGAGCCCGGTGCCGCCGGCCACGCAGACCAGGTCCCGGTCCTGGTCACCCGGCATGCGCAGGTCACCGAGGGCCGCACCGAGCAGCACGACGTCGCCGGCCGAGCAGCGGCTGACCAGCGCCGTGCTCACCATCCCGCCGCGCACCGCCCGGACGTGGATGTCGATCAGGCCGTTCTCCCTGGGCGCGTTGGCGATCGAATAGCGGCGCCAGATCCGGGGCCAGCGAGGTACCTGCACGGACACGTACTGGCCAGGCGCGTAGGCCAGCGGCCGGTCCGGGCGGATCGTGAGCACGGCTACGGTGCCATTGCGCCGGTCGTGCTGGACAATCTCGCCGGTCCACCAGGCCGGCTGGGCCTGCGCGTCCTGGGCCGCCGCCGCGGCCATCACGGCGGAGAAGTAGTCAAGCACGGCCCTCCAGGCGGCCGCCGCCTCGGCGGTCCAGGCCGTGCCGCCACGGGACTCGCCCAGCGCGTACAGCGCACCGAAGAACGGCGCGTAGTGCTTCTCCCTGACGCCGAACTTGCGGTGATCCCTGGCCATTCCGGCCAGCGCCTGCTCGGTGCGCCCCTCGTCCTCGAGGCCGGCCAGCACCTCGGTCAGCATGCGGAACACCGCGACCCTGGTCTGGGTCATCTCGTAAGGAAACAAGCCCCGCAAATCGGGGTGATCGGCGAACAGGCGGCCGTAGAAGTACTCCATGGCCGCGTCCTGGTCGGCCCGGAGCCGGCCGAGCACGGCCCTGACCTGCCGGCGGTCGAAACGGGGCCCGGCTGGCCGGTCAGGGTCGCGCGGGCTGGACACGACATGCAGTCTGTCAGCTACTGGCAGTACCAACCACCGATTCCGGACAAGGACCGATGACCCGTGCAGCACGTACGTGAGTACGCAGAGTGCCTGTACGTGTACGGATTGTCGTTCGCCGAGGCTAAGGCCGCATCGAAATGGCGTTGCGCGCCTCCTCTACGATGTTGCGGTGGCTGACTCCCGATATCTGCGTTACCCGCACGTGCGCGGGAACCTGCTCGCCTTCGTAGCCGACGACGACGTCTGGCTCGCCCCGGCCGCCGGCGGACGCGCCTGGCGGATCTCCGCCGATCGCGCCCCGGCCGCCTCGCCGCGGCTGTCCGCCGACGGCACCCTGGTCGCCTGGACCAGCTGGCGGGACGGCCCGCCCGAGGTCTACCTGGCCAGCACCGAGGGCGGCGCCGCGGAACGGGTCAGCTACTGGTCGAACACCGCGACCAGGCTGCACGGCTGGAGCCCGGCCGGCGAGCTGCTCGCCACTACCGCGGCCGGACAGCCGTTCGGGCACTACACCTGGGCCTACGCGATCCCGGTGGCCGGCGGCCAGGCCCAGTTCGCGCGGCAGCGCAGGCTCGGGTTTGGCCCGGCCGCCAACGTCGCGATCGATGCCGACGGCACGGTGGCGCTGCTGACCTCCAGCTACCAGGACCCGGCGTTCTGGAAGCGTTACCGTGGCGGCACCTCAGGACGGCTGTGGGTCAGCACCGGGACCGGCGAGGCGTCAGGAACCGCGTTCCGGCGGCTGCACGCCGATCTCGCCGGGCAGTTCCACAGCCCGATGCTGGTGGGCGGCCGGCTGGCCTTCCTCAGCGACTTCGAGGGCACCGGCAACGTCTACTCCTCCGCGCTGGACGGCACCGACCTGCGCCGCCACACCGATCACGACGGCATCTACGCCAGGAACGCGAGCACCGACGGGTCCCGGGTCGTCTACCAGTGCGGCGGGGAGATCTGGCTGATCGGCGACCTCGCCGCCGACAGTGAGCCGGCCAGGATCCAGGTGAGCCTGGGCGCACCGGTGGCCGGCCGCTCGCCCAAGCTGACGTCGGCCGACGATCACCTCGACGGCCTGTGCTGCGACCACACCGGCCAGGCGAGCGCGGTCCAGGTGCGCGGCACCGTGCACTGGCTCACCCACCGCGAAGGGCCCGCCCGGGCGCTGTCGGTGGTCGGCGGCCCGGTCGCCCGGCTGCCCAGGGTGCTCGGCGACACCGGCCAGGTGGCCTGGGTGGTCGAGGCGGACGACGCCGACGCCATCGAGATCGCGCCGGCCAGGGGCGCGGCGCCGGGGGAGCGGCCCAGGCGGATCGCGCCCGGCGAGGTCGGCTGGGTCGCCGAACTGGCCGCATCCCCGGACGGCGCGGTGCTGGCCGCCGCCGCCCGCGACGGCCGGCTGCTGCTCGTCGACGTCGCCTCGGGATCGGTCTCCGAGCTGGCCCGCTCGGAGAACGGCCCGGTCAGCGACCTGGCCTTCGCCCCGGACTCGGCCTCGCTGGCCTGGTCCCATCCGGGCAGCAGCGACCTGCGCCGGCTGCGGCTGGCCAGGCTGCCGGACCGGTCGGTCACCGACCTGACCGACGGCCGCTTCGTCGACACCGACCCTTCGTTCACCGCCGACGGCCTGTACCTCGCGTTCTTGTCCAAGCGGAACTTCGACCCGGTCTACGACGCCCACATGTTCGACCTGAGCTTTCCGTACGGCAGCCGGCCATTCCTGCTGACACTGGCCGCCGCGACCCCGTCGCCGTTCGGCCCGCTGGTCGGCGGCCGACCGGTGGGATCGGCTAAGGACGACCCGGCCAAGGACGGGGCGAGCAAGGACGAGGCGGCCAAGGACGGCACCGACGGCCCGGCCGGGGAAGGCCGGGACGATGCCGCCAAGGCCGGGTCCGGCGCTTCCGCCGGCGCCGCGGCCAAGCGCAAGCCGGTGACGATCGACCTGGACGGCATCGGCACCCGGCTCGTCCAGGTGCCCGTACCGGAGTCCCGGTATTCCTCCCTCCGGGCGGCCGAAGGCGGCCTGGCCTGGCTGCGCCAGCCGCTCACCGGGAACCTCGGCGAGGGCGGTGCCCGGCCGGAGGACGACGAACCCCGGCCGGCCCTCGAGTACTTCGACCTGAAGCGGTCCAAGTGCACGGAACTGGCCGACGAGGCCAACTGGTTCGACGTCAGCGGCGACGGCACCCGGCTCGTGCTCAGGGACGGGCACCAGCTGCTCATCGTCCCGGCCGGCCGCAAGGCCGACCCCGACAACGCCGAGGACCGGGTCACGGTCGACCTGTCGCGGGCCAGGTTCCTGGCCGACCCGCCTGCGCTGTGGCACGCCGCCTATGCCGAGGCGGGCCGGGCCATGCGGCACGAGTTCTGGGTGCCCGACATGGCCGACGTGGACTGGGACGCGGCCCTGGCCACATACCGGCCGCTGCTCGACCGGATCGCCACCTCCGATGACTTCGCCGACGTGCTGCACGAGGCCGTGGCCGAGCTCGGCAGCTCACATGCCTACGTGCAGCCGGCCGGCGGTTCGTCCTCGACCGGCCAGGTGCCCGGCCTGCTCGGCGCCGACCTGGAGCCGGACGGCGACGGCTGGCGGATCACCAGGATCGTTCCCGGCGAATCCTCCGACCCGCGGGCCCGCTCGCCGCTCGCCGCGCCGGGTACCGAGATCACCGCCGGCGACGTGCTGGTCGAGGTCGACGGCCAGCCCGTCGACGCCGCCACCGGTCCGGGGCCGCTGCTGGTCGGAGCCGCGGGCAAGCCGGTCGAGCTGACCGTGCGGCGCGCGGACGGGACCAACCACCGTGCCGTCGTCGTGGCGTTGCGCAATGATATGCGGCTGCGTTATCAGGACTGGGTCGCCAGCCGGCGCCAGCTCGTCCGCGAGCTGAGCGGCGGGCGGGCCGGCTACCTGCACGTGCCCGACATGGTCAGCGAGGGCTGGTCGGACTTCCACCGGGACCTGCGCGGCGAGATGGACCACGAGGCGCTCATCATCGACGTGCGCGCCAACCGCGGCGGCCACACCTCCCAGCTGGTGGTCGAGAAGCTGGCCAGGCGCATCATCGGGTGGGACACGGTCCGTCATGCGCAGGCCGAGAGCTACCCGGTGCAGGCGCCGCGCGGGCCGGTGGTGGCGATCGCCGACGAGTACGCGGGCTCCGATGGCGACATCGTCACCGCCGCGATCAAGACGCTCAAGATCGGGACCGTGGTCGGGGCCAGGACCTGGGGCGGCGTCATCGGCATCGAGGGCTGGCACCAGCTGGTCGACGGCACCGCCATCACGATGCCGAAGTACTCGTTCTGGTTCAGTGAGTTCGGCTGGGGGGTCGAGAACTACGGCGTCGACCCGGACGTCGAGCTGCTGATGACCCCGGACGACTGGGCGTCGGGCCACGACGTGCAGCTGGAGCGGGCCGTCAGCCTCCTGCTGGAGAAACTGGCGGAGCGCCCGGCGGCCGCTCCGCCGACCACCGACCAGCGCCCGTCCCGCCGCCGCCCGGCCCTACCGCCCCGCCCGTCCGGCAGCTGACCGCCTCCGCGCGGCCCGCTGCGCCGGTCCCAATGTTCGGGTGGACTTGTTCGAGTTATCCGCGAACAAGTCCACTAGATCATGGGCTTTACAGGGGCGGGACGTAGTTCTGGAGCCAGTGGATCTTGAGCCAGAGCATCGCGCTCGACCAGGCCCCGGTGACCTCGAGCATGCCGACGACGACCAGCAGCAGGCCGCCGATCCTGGTGATCAGCCTGGCATGCCTCCTGGCGAACCCGAACAGAGTCACCCCGCGCTCGACCGCGAAGGCCACGATCAGGAAGGGGATGCCGATCCCCAGCCCGTAGACGAAGGCCAGGAACCCGCCCCGGGCAGCAGTCGATGTGGTTCCCGCCAGTATCAGCACCGTGCCCAGCGTCGGCCCTATGCACGGCGTCCACCCGACGCCGAAGAGCACGCCAAGCAGCGGCGCGCTGGCCAGGCCGGCCCGGGGCCGCACGGACGGCCTGACAATGCGGCCAGCGAAGCTGAATCGCTCGAACACGCCCGCGAATAGCAATCCGAGCAGGATCACGAGCGCGCCGAGGATGCGGGTGATGATCTCCTGATTGCTGGATTTCAGCAACACCGAGGAGATACCACCGACCGCGAGCCCCTCCAGCGCGAACACCGCAGAAAAACCTAGGACGAAAAGCAGTGCCCCGGTGACCGCCCGCCGACGGCTCGGCCCTCCCAGGCCCGGCCCCCGCCGCGATCTGGCCGGCGCCGCCGCCAGCGCGACGGCCGTGGCAGTGCGGGCAGCACCAGACATCCGGCCCGCTGCCAGCCCGCCCGCTTCCTGGCTATCAGACTCAGGACCGCCGGATGCTGGGCCGCCCGAGTCCGGGTCGCCGTCGCCGCCCGGCCGCCTAGCGTCCCCGGCCGCCATGTCGGCGTCATCCGCCACATCGACGCCGGACATACCGGTGATGTACGACAGGTAGCCGGGCACTAGCGGCAGCACGCACGGCGACAGGAAGGTGACCGCGCCTGCCGCCGCGGCCACCGGGATCGCGAGCAGTAGCGGCCCAGACGCCATCAGGCTGCCCACGCTCATCGGATCCTCCTGCCGCAACCGGTCACGCGGCCTCTAACTTATCCGCCAGTTCGCCGCCCCAACCAGCGAGCCCGGCCTGGACCGGTCAGCCGAGCTGGTCCAGGGCGTCGGTGACGCCGCGGTGGAACGTCGGGTAGGCGTAGATCATCTCGTTCAGCCGCCGGACCGGGATCCGCGCGTGCACGGCGAGCGTCAGCATGCTCAGCACCTCGCCCCCGACCGGGCCGGCCGAGGTCGCGCCCACCAGCGTGCCGGCCGCCTGGTCGGCCACCAGCTTGATGAAGCCGTCGTTGCCGGCCTTGTGTATCCACCCCCGCGCCGACGTCGGCACCTGGGCCAGGCCGGTGCGCACGGCCAGGCCCTGCTCCCTGGCCTGGGCCTCGGTGCGGCCGACGGCGCCGATCTCCGGGTCGGTGAAGGTGACCCTGGGCACCGCGTGGTACTCCGCCGGGTGGTGCTCGGTGCCCAGGATGTCGGCGATGATGATGCCCGCGTGATACACGGCCATGTGCGTGAATGCCCCGTGCCCGGCGATGTCGCCGAGCGCCCAGACTCCGGGCCCGGCCCGCATCCGGTCATCGGTCGGCACCGCCCTGAGGTGCTCGTCGATGCCCACGGCACCGGTCCCGATGGCGGCCAGGCTGGTCCGCCGCCCGGTCGCGACCAGCAGTTCCGCCCCCGACAGCCGCTCGCCGCCTGCCAGCGTCACGGTAAACGCCGCGCCGTCGTGGCGGACCTCGCCGGCCGCGACACCGGTGCGGACCCCGATGCCCTGCTCGCCGAAGACCCGGGCCAGCAGCTCGCCCGCCTCCGGCTCCTCGAGCGGGACCAGCTGGCTCATCGCCTCGACGACGGTGACCTGGGCGCCGAACCTGGCGAAGACCTGGGCCAGCTCGACGCCGATCGCGCCGCCGCCGAGCACGATCAGCGACGCGGGTACCTCGGTTGCCCTGATCGCCTCCCGGTTCGTCCAGAACGGCGTCCCGGCCAGGCCGGTGATCGGGGGGACAGCAGGCTCGGTACCGGTCGCGATCACGATCCCGCGCGTGGCCCGCAACACCACGACGTCCGGCTGCGCGCCCGCCTGGCCGCTCCCGGCCGTCGTAACCTGGACCTGGCCTGGCCCGGTGATCCGGCCGGCGCCGCGGAACAGGTGACCGCCCTTGCCGGTGAATCGGTCGGCCGCCACCGTGTCGTCCCAGTCGTCGGTCGCCTCGTCCCTGATCCGCCTGGCGACCGGGCCCCAGTCGGGCTGCACCGACGCCGAGCCCGCCAGGCCGGAGATCCGGCCGGCCTCGGCGAGCAGGTTGGCCGCCCTGATCATCATCTTGGACGGAACGCAGCCGAAATACGGGCATTCGCCCCCGACCAGGCGAGACTCGATGCCGGCCACGGACAGGCCCGCCTCGACGAGCCGGCCGGCTACATCTTCGCCGCCTGGTCCCATCCCGATCACGACGACGTCGAACTCCTGCTCGGCCGCAGTTTCCCCCACCACAGTGCCTCCCTCTCGTGTGTTCACGCCGCTGTCAGAACCGCCTGGTAAGGACTGTCAGAACCGCCTGGTAAGGATAGGCCAAGAACATCAGGGAATTACCCTGTCCGGCTGCCGGTTGGCACAGCCAGTGCCGGACGATGACCGCTATTCGCCTCGGGAGATGGAGAGACAGCTGCCCGCCGACACGACTGCCGCGCAGGTGGCGGACGATTTGCCGATCTCGGAGACCGACGCCGAGCGGCTAGTCAGGGCAATCTGCTTCAAGACCGGGCCGCCCGCGATGATCGGCGCGGAGCTGGAGTGGCTTGTCCGGGATGCGGCGGATCCGCGGCTGACCGTGCCATTCCCCCGCATACGCGAAGTACTGGATGATCTAGAAAAACCGGGCGTTCTGCCCGGCGCTGGCCTGCTGACCCTGGAGCCCGGCGGCCAGGTCGAACTCAGCACCGCTCCAGCGAAAGACCTCAGTGACTGCGTCGCCGTGACGCGCGGTGACCTCGCGGTCCTGCATCAGGCATTCGGCGCCGCCGGCCTCCTCCTCACCGGTCACGGGATCGATCCGGCCCGCAAGCCGTCCCGCGTGCTCGAACTGCCCCGCTACGCCGCCATGGAGGAGTATTTCGACCGGGACGGCATCTGGGGCCGGCTGATGATGTGCAGCACTGCCTCGGTCCAGGTCTGCGTCGACGCCGGCCTGGACGACGACAGCCCGTCTGGCTTCCCGTTCCGGTGGCGGCTGCTGCATGCCCTCGGGCCGGTGCTGGTAGCCATGTTCGCGAACTCGCCGCTGCGGCGGGGCCAGCCGACCGGGTGGAAGTGCACCCGGCAGCTTGTCTGGTCCCGGCTCGATCCCGGGCGCACGCAGGCGCCGCCGGGGGCCGAGCCTGGCGCCGCCCGGGCCGACGCCTCGCCGGACGACGTCCGCGAGCAGTGGACCAGGTACGCCCTGGATGCGGGGGTGCTGTGCGTACGGGCTTCCGGCGAGGGACCGTGGACGGTGCCGGCCGGCCTGACCTTCCGCGACTGGTTGCGGGAGCCTGACCGGCCCCGGCCGCGCGGGCCTGATCCCAGCCTGAGCACGCCGCCCAGCGCCGAGGACCTGAGCTACCACCTGTCCACGCTGTTCCCGCCGGTCCGCCCGCGCGGCCACCTGGAGCTGCGGATGATCGACGCGCAGCCAGGCGACGGCTGGATCGTCCCCGTCGCCGTGGTCGCGGCCCTGGCCGACGATCCGGTCGCGGCGACCGCGGCGATCGCCGCGGTCGAGCCGGTCTGGAACGGGGCGGCCCGGCCGGCCGGCCAGCTGACTCCGGTGCCGCGGGCCGGCAACGGCGGGCCTGCCGATCCCTGGCTCCGCGCCGCCCGGTGCGGCCTGGCCGACCCCGTGCTGGCCAGGGCGGCGCGGCACTGCTTCGCCGAGGCCGAGGGGGCGCTGGCCCGTTCGGGCACGCCGGCCGACATCAGCCGGGCGGTGACCCGGTTCGGGGACCGTTACGTGCGGCGGGGCCGGTGCCCCGCCGACGACGTGCTGGATTCGATCGCGACGACCCAGAAGGAGAGGTCATGACCATCGCCTCCGACGCCAGCGACCTGCGCGGGGAGATCGCCGGGAAACTGATGACGGCCAGGCAGCGCACCCAGGGGCTGACCGACTGCGTCGACGAGCCCGATCTGATCCAGCAGCACTCTCCGCTGATGTCGCCGCTCGTCTGGGATCTCGCCCACGTGGCCAATCAGGAGGAACTCTGGCTGCTCCGCGGAGTCGGCGGCCGGGAGCCGCTGCACCCGGAAATCGATCCCCTCTACGACGCGTTCGAGCATCCGCGGGCCGAACGGCCGGCCCTGCCGCTGCTGCCGCCGGCCGAGGCGCGCCGCTACGCCAGCGACGTCCGGGGCCGGGTCCTCGACCTGCTCGAGCGGGTCAGCTTCACCGACGGCCCGCTGGTCAAGTCGGGGTTCGTGTTCGGCATGATCGCACAGCACGAACAGCAGCACGACGAGACCATGCTCGCCACCCACCAGCTCCGGCGGGGCAGGCCGGTGCTGACCGCGCCGCCGCCCGGGCCGGCCCCAGCCGACGTCCTGAGGCTGCCCGCCGAGGTGCTGGTGCCCGGCGGCCCGTTCACGATGGGCACATCGACCGAACCGTGGGCACTGGACAACGAGCGGCCCGCGCACCTGGTCGACGTGCCGCCCTTCTACCTGGACACCACGCCGGTGACCAATGCGGCGTTCGCCGAGTTCATCGCGGACGGCGGCTACGACACCCGGCGGCTGTGGCATCCGGCCGGCTGGGAATGCCGGCACCGGGCGGACCTGATCGCGCCGCTGTTCTGGCAGCGAGGCGGCGGCGGCCAGTGGCTGCGGCGGCGGTTCGGCGTCACCGAGCCGGTGCCGGCCGCCGAACCCGTCGTGCACGTGAGCTGGTACGAGGCCGACGCGTACGCCCGCTGGGCGGGCCGGCGGCTGCCCGCCGAGGCGGAGTGGGAGAAGGCGGCCAGGTTCGACCCGGTCTCGGGGCGGTCCATGCGCTACCCGTGGGGCGATGCGGAACCGGGCGCCGACCGCGCCAACCTCGGGCAGCGGCACCTGCAGCCGGCCCCGGCCGGCAGCTACCCGGACGGCGCGGCCCCGTGCGGCGCCCGCCAGCTCATCGGTGACGTGTGGGAGTGGACGTCCAGCGACTTCGGGCCGTATCCGGGGTTCACCGCCTACCCGTACCGGGAGTATTCGGAGGTGTTCTTCGGCTCCGAATACAAGATGCTGCGCGGTGGCGCCTTCTCGGCCGATCCGGTGGCCTGCCGGGCCACGTTCAGGAACTGGGACTACCCGATGCGCCGCCAGATCTTCGCCGGCTTCCGCACCGCCCGTGACGCGGATGTGGCCTGATGTGCCGTCATCTCGCCTACCTGGGCGAGGAGGTGACGATCAGGTCGCTGCTATTCGACCCGCCGCACAGCCTGGTCGAGCAAGCCTGGGCGCCGCGCTGGCAGCAGCACGGCACGATGAACGTCGACGGCTTCGGCGTCGGCTGGTACGCCGGATCCGATCCCCAGCCGGCCCGATACCGGCGCAGCGGGCCCATCTGGTCCGACGACTGCCTGCCCGACCTGGCCAGGGTGACCAGGACGACCGCGCTGCTGGCCGCCGTCCGGTCGGCCTCAGTGGGCACCGACATGGGCGACTCCGCGGCGGCGCCGTACGCGGAAGGCCACTGGCTGTTCAGCCTGAACGGGGCGCTGATCGGCTGGTCGGCCGCGGCCAGCGGCCCGACGACCTCGCGGCGCAGGACCGGCGCCGCGGCCGGGGCAGCTCCCGGCGTTCCGCCCCACCTGGCCGAGGCCGCCACGGCGGTGCTCAGGCTGGCCGGCCGGCTGTCGGCCGCTGAACTGCTGTCGTTGCAGGCCAGGTGCGACACCGCGCTGCTGTGGGGGCTGGTGCTGCCGAGGCTGCGGGACGGGCAGCGGCCAGCCGACGCGCTGGCCGGCACCGTGGCCGACATCTGGGCCGCCGGCGGCACCGGCCGGTTCAATCTGCTGCTGACCGACGGGCACCAGGTCGCCGCGACGGCCGCGGGCGACTCGCTGTGCTACCGGCACCGGCCGGACGGCGTGATCGTCGCCTCCGAGCCGTCCGACGACGAACCCGGCTGGCTCCGGGTTCCCGACCGGAGCGTGGTCCTGGCGACCCGGGCCGGGGTGACCGTCCGGCCCGTCGAGCCGGCCACGGGCCCCGTATCCGCACCGGTGCACCAGGACCGCACGGCGACACTAGACGGGAAGGCGACGCGCGCATGACGGGCATCCAGATCGACCGACGGCTCCCTGACCGCTTCTTCGAGCAGTCGCTGCGCGCTGACGCGGCGGCCGGGCTGACGGCGACGCCCAAGTGGCTGGCGCCGAAGTGGTTCTACGACGAGCGCGGAAGCGAGTTGTTCGACAAGATCACGATGCTGGACGAGTACTACCCGACCAGGGCGGAACGCGAGATCCTGGCCGCCGCGGCGGGGGAGATCGCCGGCCAGGCCCGCTCGGCGACGCTGGTCGAGCTGGGCTCGGGCAGCGCCGAGAAGACCTGGCTGCTGCTGGATGCCCTGCGCGACGGCGGCACCCTGGCTCAGTACGTGCCGGTCGACGTGAGCGAGTCCGCCCTGGAGACCGCGGCCAGCCGGATGCTCGGGCGGTACCCGGGCCTGCGCGTGCACGCCGTGCTGTCCGATTTCACCGAGCACCTCGGGCTGCCGGACGGCGGCGGACGGCGGCTGGTGGCATTCCTGGGCGGCACGATCGGCAACCTGCTCCCGGCCGAGCGGGCGGAGTTCCTGGCCAGGATCAGAGCCGGGCTGCGCGAGGGTGACGCGCTGCTCCTCGGCACCGACCTGGTCAAGGATCCGGCCACCCTGGTCGCGGCCTACGACGACGCGGCCGGCGTGACGGCCGAGTTCAACAAGAACATCCTGCGTGTCCTCAACGCCGAGCTGGGCGCCGACTTCGACCTCGACGAGTTCGACCACGTCGCGCTGTGGAATGCGGAGCAGGAGTGGATCGAGATGCGGCTGCGCTCGGCGTCGGACCAGCTCGTGTCGGTACCCGAGATCGGACTGAGGGTCGGCTTCACGGCCGGCGAGGAGATCCGCACGGAGATCTCGGCGAAATTCCGGCGCGACGGCGTCGCGGCCGAGCTTGCCGCAGCCGGCCTGGCGATGCGGTCCTGGTGGACCGACACCGGGCAGCGCTTCGCGGTCTCACTGTCCGTCCCGGCCTGACCAGCCCGGCTTGAGCAGCACCGTCAGCGGGCTGGGCCGCCCGCGCAGCGCCGGCAGGTTGCGGCGGCCGGGCGGGCCGCGAGCCGCGGCCCGCCGATCGGGTCCCCGCACTGCTCGCACCGGCCGTAACTGCCGTCGTCGATCCGGGCCAGGGCCGTGTCGATCCCGGTCAGCTTCTGCCTGGCCTGGTCGATCAGCGCGGCCAGGTGCTGGCGCTCGAACGCCAGCGTGGCCCCTTCCGGGTCGTGCTCGTCGTCGGTGTTGGCCTGGCTCGCCGACTCCACCAGGCCGGCGAAGTCGCGCTCCAGCCCGGCGAGCCGCCGGGCGGTCTCCGGCCGGCTGGCGAGCAATCCGGCCCTGGCGGCCTCGACGGCCTCGCCCGCGCTCACGGCCGCTCCGGGCTCGCCGCACTGGGGCCGGCTCCGGTACCGGACACCGGCTCGGGCGCCGCGATGGCCCGGAACCGCCAGCGGGCCAGCTCGATGTCGTCTACGTGCAGGATGGCCGCGTAGTCGCCTGGGCGGTCCAGGACGAAGTTGGTGACGAAGGCGGCCACCGGCATCACGGTGAAGTCGCCGACCCGCATGCTCGGCGTGGTGCCGACCCTGAACTGGCCCTCGAACCTGGCGGCCAGCGGCCGCGAGTCGGCGTCCTCGAAGGTCACCGCGAACTCGTGGCCCTGATGGTGCTTGCGCCACGGTATGTGCAGAACGGCGGCTAACCCGAACGTCCTGACAACCGGGTAGTCCGCGCTGTAGACCTGATTCCAGAAGCCGCCGTTGACATAGAGCTTGCCGTTCTCCACGACCGCGTGATCGGCCAGGAAGAACGCGTGAGCATGGATCTCCGCTGGTATCGGCTGCTCGGTCATGGCTCTAACCTATGCGCCCCGCCCGGCCAGGACCTAGGAGGAACCCGATGCCCGGTCAGCTCACCGCCGAGGGGCGGGAGCGGTTGCACGAGACCGCCAGCCGGCACGTCCGCGACGACCGGGTGCCCGGCCTGGTCGCGCTCGTCGCCCACGCCGATGAAGTGTGGGCCGAGCCGCTGGGGACGCTGGCGGTCGGCGGTCCGCCGGTACGGCGCGACTCGCTGTTCAGGATCGCCTCCACGACTAAGCCGGTGACCGCGGCAGCGGCCATGGCGCTGGCCGATGACGGCCTGCTGGACACCGGCGCGCCGGTAGACGCGCTGCTGCCGGAGCTGGCCGAGCGGCGCGTGCTAGCCGCGATGGACGGCCCGCTCGCCGACACCGTGCCCGCGGACCGCGCGATCACCGCCCGGGACCTGCTGACCTTCACCTTCGGTTTCGGGATGGTCGGCGAGATGTTCACTGCGGCCCGGCCGTGGCCGGTGATCGCGGCGGCCGGCGAGCTCCGCCTCGGCACGTTCGGCCCGCCCGACCCGGCCGGGCAGCCCGATCCGGACGCCTGGATCGCGGGCCTGGGCAGCCTGCCGCTGATCGCCCAGCCCGGCGAACGCTGGATGTACAACACCGGGGCCTCGGTGCTCGGCGTGCTGGCGGCCAGGGCGGCCGGGATGCCGTTCGCGGACGTGCTGCGGACCCGCCTGTTCGAGCCGCTAGGGATGACCGATACCGGTTTCTGGACCCCGCAGCCCGGCCGCCTCGCCACCGCCTACCAGCCGGGCCCGGACGGGCTGGTCGTGTATGACCAGCCCGATGGCGCCTGGAGCCGGCCGCCGGCGTTCGGTGACGGCGCGGGCGGGGTGCTGTCGACCGCCGACGACCTGCTCGCGTTCGCGCGGATGCTGCTGGGCGGCGGCCGCGGGGTGCTGTCCGCCGCCGCGGTCAGGGCGATGACCTCCGATCAGCTCACCCCCGGGCAGAAGGCCCGCGGCGGTCTCGGCCCCGACATGTTCGCCCACCTGTCCTGGGGCTACGGCCAGGCCGTGTACCCCGGCGGCGCGTTCGGCTGGGACGGCGGGCTGGGCACCTCCTGGCTGGTCGATCCGGCGAACGACCTGATCGTGATCGTGCTGACCCAGCGGATGTGGGAGACCTCGGACCCGCCGCCGGTGCACCAGGACATGCAGGCGGCCGCCTACGCGGCGCTGGCCTGACCAAGGTTCGTGCGGCCGGCTAGTCACCGACCGGCGGCGCCCAGCGGGGGCGGGGGATCAGGCAGAACGGATGCCCGGCCGGATCGGCGAACACGTCCCCGTCCTGATCGGCCTGCGGCAATGGCTGCGCCCCGATCGCCAGCACCCGCCTGCTCGCCTCGGCCAGGTCATCGACCATCACGTCGAAGTGCATCTGCTGCGGTACCCCCTCGTCCGGCCAGGTCGGCGCCCGGTGCCCGGGCGCGAGCTGGAAGGCCAGGCCAGAAGCCCGGTCGCTGACCGACACCACGACGAAGTCGTCGCTGGAATAGGTCACCGGCAGCCCGAGCAAGGCCGAGTAGAACGCCGCCAGGCCGGCCGGGTCCGCGCAGTCGAGCACGACGTGGTGCATCCGGCCGATCATGGCCGCGCCCCGGCGGAATCGCGAGCGGCCGCGACGGCCGGCGGCCCTGGCGGTCCCGCGGCCAGCCGCGCGCGCATCGCCGCGATGCGGTCAGGCAGGTCCTCGGTGCCGCCCCACCTCGTCTCCAGCCACCACGTGCAGCCCGCCTGCTGCCATGGCGCGACCTGGGCCCGGGCGGCCTCCTGGTCGGCGGCCGCGGTCTCACCGTCGGCCACGATGTCGACGTCCGGTCCCGCCCCGTGCTCGCTCAGCCAGTCCCTGACCGCCCGGGCGTCCCCGGGACCGCCGGCCGCCGGCGGCCGGAACTGCGGGATCACGCCATCGCAGCGCAGCACCCGGCGCATCGACGTGGGTCCCGGCCAGACGCCGACCACCCAGACCGGGATCCGGCTCCGGACTGGCCGTCCGGCCGCCAGATCCATCAGCCCGGGCCGGAACCGGTAATGCTCGCCTTCGTAACCGCGGCCCTCCCACAGGCCGCGAATCAGGTCGATGCCCTCGTCCATCAGGCCGGCCCGCTCGCGCAGGCCGGTCTGCTCGCCGGTATCGGGCAGCGCGGCGTCGGCCGCGCCGACCCCGACGGCCAGGATCGCCCGGCCGCCGGACAGCTGGTCCACGGTGGCGACCTGGCTGGCCACCTTCCATGGCCGCCGCCAGGGCAGCGGCGTCAGCATGGTGCCCAGGCGGACCCGGGACGTCCGCACGGCCATCGCCGCCAGCAGGCTCCAGGCATCGACGCCGTAGGCGATCTCCCAGGTGAACACGTCTTCCCAGCCTGACTCCTCGGCCAGCACAGCCAGTTCGAGCTGCTCGGTCGCCGTGCCGCCGGGCAGGACGGCGCCGCACTTGATCGGGTTCGCGCTCATGGCACCGTCGTACCAGCACCGGCCGGCCCCGGCCAGGCCGGGGCTAAGGTCTGCTCATGCTCACCCCGGCCCAGAGCTCCGCGCCGACGACAGCACAGCGCCGCGTGCTCGCGGGCATCACGGCGGATCTGGACCGGCTGATCCGCTATGACGACGAGTCGCTGGTGCACCAACACTGGGTCAGGCAGCGCTACGAAGGCGGGCACGCGGCGAGCTACGAGCCGGCCAGGAAGGCCGCGGTCCGCACGGCCTGGCACGAATCCGGGCACGCAGTGGCCGCGCTGGCGCTCGGGACGCCGTTCAGCTCGGCCAGCATCCGGCCCGGCCGGGATACCGAGGGCCGGGTGCACGGCATCAGGAGCGGCGGCGAGCGCTCGTTCGTGATCGACGCGGCCGGTCAGATCGCCGAGCACCTGATGGCCTGGACCCTGCCGGGCGACGACGCCGAACTGGCGACGTGGCTCGCAGGCTGGCGGGCGGACGGCGGAGACGCCCGGAGGTTCCGGCAGGGCACCGCGGCGATGTTCACCGGTGACGAGGCCGGAGCGTGGCGGTACAGCGAGGCGATGCTGGTGCCGCTGCGCCCGAAGATCCGCCGCGTCGCCAGGGCCCTGCTGGTCTGCCCGCGGCACCTGCCGCACCCCGTGGTGGCGGCGCTCGCGGACGGCGCCTGAGGCCGCTTGGGCACCGCCCTCCCGGGCCGTGGTCCCAGAGCCCGGGCGGCCGCGGTTAAGACTTGATCAAGATTGCCCGGGCCGCCGGTTTCCAGCGCGCCGGTATCTCGCGATTTCACGCGAAAAGGCCAGCTCAACGGACTAGTCAACGGCCTCGGGGCGGGATTGAGGCACCGGCCGGCCTGGGTACCCTCGGCTCAGGCCGCAATGGCCGCTCACCCGGCCGGGACCCGGCCCCCGCGAACCCCCCGGAGGGGATGCTCGATGCGCAACCGGCTCAGCGTGCTGGCGACTCTGGTCACCGGCTGCGCGATCTTCGCCGGACCGGCCGCGGCCACGCCGGCCAGCGCCGCCGTGACGGCACCCGCCCGGCCGTCGGCGCCCGCCGTCGTGCTCATTAACCACCCGCCACGCTCGGTGTGCGCCGGTCACAAGTTCACGGTCGGCGTCTGGTTCCAGCGCCTGTCGGGCGGCTCGCACGCGTACCGCGTCTCGGTGACCGGGCCGCGGCAGCGCCGGTTCTTTTATCGTGCGGGCAACGCCCCCTCGGCGCACTGGCGCTTTTGGCATGTGCTGGCCGGGCGGAAGGGCCGGTACGTCACCGTGTATTCCGGGCACCGGCCCGGGTCATCGAAGTGGTCGAGATTCCGCTCGGTCACCCGCGCCCGCCGCTGCCCGTGACCGGGCCAGGAAACGGCGCGCCCGAGCGGACCGGCCCCGGCCTGCTCGACGGCGAGCGGGAGATGCTCAGGGCATTCCTGGACTATCACCGGGCCACGCTGGCGATGAAGTGCGACGGGCTCAGCGAGGACGAACTGCGCAGGCAGTCGATGCCGCCGTCCTCGCTCTCGCTGCTCGGGCTGGTGCGGCATCTGGCCGAGGTCGAGCGGACCTGGTTCCGCCGGGTGATCAACACCGAGGACGTCGGCCTGGTCTGGTCGGCTGACGGCGACTACCAGGCGGCCTACGATGCGCGGGCGGCCAACGAGGGCGAGGCGTTCGCCGCCTGGCGGGACGAGGTGAGCCGGTCCCGCGCGATCGAGGCCGCGGCCCCGTCGCTTGACGTGACCGGGTACTTCGCTCGCTGGGACGAGAACGTCTCGCTGCGGCTGGTGATGAACCACGTGCTGCTGGAGTACGCCCGGCACAACGGCCACGCCGACTTCCTGCGCGAGGGCATCGACGGCGTCACCGGCGCCTGATCCCGAGCGGGCGGCGGCCGGGCCGGGAGTAGGCTGGCCGCCATGCCATCGCCCGGTTTGCTGGCCGTGTTCGCGCTCGCGACATTCGTGCTGACCGCGACGCCGGGACCAGGCGTGCTGTACGTGGTCGGCCGGTCGGTCGGCGGCGGCCGCCGGGCCGGCCTGGCTTCCATGCTCGGCATCGAGTCAGGCGAGGCGGTCTACATCGCGGGCGCCGCGCTGGGTATCACCGCGCTGCTGGCTGCTTCACCGGTCGCGTTGTCGGTGCTTCGCTACGGCGGTGCCGCTTACCTGCTGCTGCTCGGCGTCCGGGCCTGGCGGCAGGGTGGCGGCGAAGACGCCGAACGCGAGCCGTCCGGGCCGGTCACTGGGGTGCCTACGGCCGGGGCCTGGTCGTGCAGCTGCTGAACCCGAAGGTCGCGATCTTCTTCCTCGCCTTCTTCCCGCAGTTCATCAGGCCCGGCGAGCCGGCCGCCCTGCAGGTCGGCGTGCTCGGGGTGATCTACCTGGCGACCGCGGTGGCCGTCGACGGCTCCTACGTGCTGCTGGCGTCCTGGCTGGCCAGCCGCGTCCGCCGGACCGAGCGGGCGCGGCGGCGCCGGGCCAGGTTCAGCGCCCTGACCTACTTCGCGCTGGCCGCGGCGGCCCTGGCGACCGGGGTGCACGCGAGCCCGGCCGGAACCGCCGCCGAAATGGCAGGGTAGGACGATGCCGACCGACTCGTCCCGCCGGGCCGTCACGATCCGCCGGGCCGGGCCCGGGCAGTTTGCTGTCCGCAACGAGCGCGGCGGCGAGATCGCCGTCGGCACCGGCGAAGGGGCCGAATTCACGCCGGTCGAACTGCTGCTCGCCGCGATCGGCGGCTGCATGTCGGCCGACGTTGACGTCCTCACCTCGCGCCGGTCCGAGCCCGACTCGTTCGAGGTGCTGGTCGAGGCGGACAAGATACGCGACGACCTCGGCAACCACCTGTCCGCCATCAAGGTGACATTCCGGCTGGCCTTCCCGGCGACCGCCCAGGGCGACCAGGCCCGCGCGGTGCTGCCGTCGGCGGTGCGCCGGTCGCACGATCAGATCTGCACGGTCGGCCGCACGGTCGAGCTGGGCACACCGGTTGCGACCCGCATCGCCTAGCGGTGACCGCTCCCGCCGGAACCGGCATCGTCGACGCCCACCAGCATGTCTGGGACCTGTCCGCCCGCCCCCAGCCGTGGCTGGAACTCCCCGGCCACGAACCGTTGCTGCGCGATTACTCTGAGGCCGACCTGAAACCTCTGGCCGCCGCGGCCGGAGTCACCGCGACGGTCGTCGTCCAGACGGTGGCCGACTCAGCCGAGACGGCGGAACTCCTCGCGCTAGCGAATGCCAGCGATCTGGTTGCGGCCGTCGTGGGCTGGACCGACCTGGAGGCGCCAGGCGTCGCCGACACGCTGGCCGGGGTGCGCGAGAACCGGGATGGCGGCGCCCTGCGCGGCATCCGGCACCCGGTGCTGGCCGAGCCGGACCCCGACTGGCTGCGCCGCCCGGCCGTCCTGGCCGGGCTGGCCGCCGTGGGCGCGGCCGGGCTGTGCTACGACCTCGTCATCCAGGCCGCCCTGCTGCCGGCCGCCGTCGAGGCGGCGGCCGCCAGCCCGGGCACGCTGTTCGTGCTGGATCATCTCGGCAACCCGAGCACCGGCTCCGGCCCGGAGGAGCGGTGGATGACCGACCTGGGCCGGCTGGCCCGCTTGCCGAACACGGTGTGCAAGCTATCGGGGCTGCTGGCCGAGCCGCCGCCGCCCGGCCGGGCCGGAGCCGGCCACCTGGTCCCGTTTTACGAGACGGCGCTGGCGGCATTCGGGCCCGGGCGGCTGATGTTCGGCTCAGACTGGCCGGTCTGCACGCTGGGCTCGCCCTATGACCGGGTGGTCGCAGCGGCCAGGATGCTGACCGCCGGGCTGAGCCCGCCCGAGCGGGCCGAGGTGTTCGCGGGGACAGCGCGCCGGGTCTACCGCCTCGGCTGAGCCCGGCGCCACCGCCGCCAGGCCCGGGCCGAGGCCGCGTGCCGCCCTGATCCGGGCTGGCCCGGCCAGAGCGGGTGGGCCCAGCCGGCTCCGATCAGCACCGCGCCGGCCGCCATCAGCCCGACCCGGCGCCGTCCGGCCCCGACGCCCATCATCGCGTCGCCGGCCAGCCGAACGCCCTGGGCCGCGAGCGGCATGTGCACGAGCACGTACCGCCCGCGGCGGGTGCGGGACAGGCCGTCCAGGTCGGCCGCGGCCAGCACCGCGACCGACGCGGCGACCGGGACCACGACCCGGACCGCCAGCGCGGCGCGCGGCCGGCCGTGCCACGCCAGCACGTCGGAGAGCACCGACGCCGCCACATCCGCGCCGATCTTGGCCGGGTGCACCTGGTGGATCACCGCGCCGTCCGCGAATCGCATGCCCCTATTGTCGCGGTCAGCCTTCCCGCCGCCCGGGCCCTTTGCTCACGAATGAGCCACGATGCGCTCGGCTCAGGTCACGGCGTGCCGCGGGCCAGCAGCGCTAGTCCGGCCACGGTCCGCCGGCGTCGTCTGCTGGAATGGCCCCATGTGCACCGCGGTGCTGAGCATCCAGCCCGGGCGGCCAGTGCTGCTGGCCGGCGTCCGGGACGAGCTGACCAACCGGGCCTGGCTGCCGCCTGGCCGGCACTGGCCGGCCTATCCGGACCTGACCGGCGGGATCGACCTGCAGGCCGGGGGCACCTGGCTGGCCGTGAACCAGGCCGCCCGGCGCGTCGCCTGCGTGCTGAACGGCATCGGCCAGGCGGCGCCGCCGCCGATCCGCCGCTCGCGCGGCGAGCTGCCGCTGCGGGCCGCGGCGGACCTGCCGCTGGACCGCGAAGGACTGGCCGGGCTCGACCCGTTCCTGCTGTTCGTCGCCGGGACGAGCAACGCGGTGCTGTCCGGCTGGGACGGCCGCGAGCTGATCGAGCGGGAGCTCGGGCCCGGCCTGCACATGGTCGTTAATAGCGGGCTCATGACCCGGCCGGCCGGCGACGGCGAGCCGGACGGGCAGGACGCGGCCAGCC
>JBPCKO010000346.1:0-10695 GCA_051004215.1 Streptosporangiaceae bacterium
GGGCCAGGTCGCCCGGGCACCGGTTTCGCCGCCGTCAGCGAACTGCTGCAGCGTCAGCTGAGCGACGGCTTCCCGCCCGCGGTCGCCGTCGAGGTTCTCACGCCGGCCGGCCGGGCCTACGCGGCCGCGGGAGGCTGGGCCAAGCTGCCCGGGGCGTACGGTAACCAGCAAGCCGCGGCCATCCCGGCGACCGGGAGCACCCTGTTCGACCTGGCCTCGCTGACCAAGGTCGTCGGGACGCTGCCGCTCGTGCTGCTGCTGCACCAGCGCGGCCGGTGGAGCATCGACGACCCGGTCTGCCGCTGGCTGCCGGGCGCGCCCCGCTCGCCCGTCACCATCAGCGACTGCCTGCTGCACACCAGCGGCCTCGTGCCGCACCGTCCCTTCTACCTCACCTTCGCTCAGCCGGCCGAGATCCGGGCGGCCGTCGTGGCCGAACTCGACGGCGCGAAGCCGGCCAGCGTCAGGTACAGCGACCTGGCGTTCATGCTCCTGGGCTTTGCCGTCGAGGAATGCACCGGCGAGCCGCTCGACGTGGTGATGACGCGGGAAGTGCTGGCGCCGCTCGGCCTGACCAGCACGGCCTACCGGCCCGCAGCGCCGCTCAGCCAGATCGCCGCTACCGAGGATCGCGGCGACCAGCGCCGGGCCCCGAGCCTGGCCTGGGGCCAGGTGCACGACGGCAACGCGTTCGCCCTCGGCGGCGTCAGCGGTCACGCCGGCCTGTTTGGCACGGCCGCTGACCTGGGCCGCTTCGCCTCGGCGCTGCTGACTCCGGCCCGTCACCCGGTGCTGAGCACGGCGACCCTTGACCTGATGACGTCACGCCGGGCCGGCCTCGGCGAGACCGCCCGGGTGCTGGGCTGGCGCGCCGATCCCGGCGGCCTCGGCAACTGGCCGCCGGGCACGCTCTGGCATACCGGGTTCACCGGCACGTCGCTGCTGATCTCCCCGGCCGGTGCGGCGGTGGTCGTGCTGGCCAACGCAGTGCACCCGGTTCGCCGGCTCGAGGACACGGCTGCCTTCCGCCGCGAGGTGCACCGCGCGATCTGGACCGCGGCAGGTGCGCCGCCCGCGGAGACCTAATGACTGGCTGCTGGCCTGCCCGGATGTTACCGTCTGCCCCTATGATCGGTTCCCGGCTCCGCATCCTGCGCGCTCCGCCCGGCCTGGTCTGGCGGGCGCTGGATGGTGATCAGGTTGTCGGCGCGATGTCCGCTCTGCTGCGGCCGGACGGCCGGTGGTTCGCCCATTTCGACGAGTGCCAGGACGACAGCTACGCGCCCCTGATCGCCGCCGTCGCCGAGAACACCGGCAGTGACCTGTACACCTACGCGGACGAGGCCAACGAGCACGCGCTGGCCCGCTTCGACCGGCTCGGCTTTACGGTCAGTCGCCGCGAGGGCATGTACGTCATCCCGACCGATCCGGCGATTACCGGGCTGCACGCGACGGACGAGCCAGCGGGCGTCGTGATCATTTCGGCGCACAACGCCTTCGAAGATCAGCTGCGGCTCCTCGACGACGCCCTGCGCCAGGATGTCCCGGGCAGCACCGGGTGGAAATGGGATCCGGCCGACTTCAACGAGGAGACCTTCGGCGCGGACTTCGACCCGGCGACCTACCTGGTCGCCGTCGACGAGCCAAGCGGCGAGTACATCGGCCTGGTCCGCGTGTGGAAGAGCCCGGGACGACCGCGGCTCGGCCTCATCGCCGTGGCGGCCCCGTACCGCCGCAAGGGCCTGGCCAGCGTGCTCCTGGCGCGGGCCTTCCGGCCGCTGCACGAGCGCGGCAAGAAGGAAGTCAGCGCCGAGGTCGACGACACGAACGCGGCCTCGCTGGCCCTGATGGCCAAGCTCGGGGCGACCCGCATCCGCGGTTTCGTCGAACTGGTCAGGCCGTATCGCTAGCCGTCGCCCTGGCATGATTCACCCCATGGGTCCGCCACGGACGACGCCGAGATCCTCCTGACACTGGCGCGAGTGCCGCCGGTGCTCGTCACCGGAGCGACCGACGATCATGCCGCCGGCAGCGAGGATCATCGTGATCAGCCTCGCGGTCGCGACCGGGCTCGGCCTGGCCGTGCAGATCATGCGGGCGCACCTGACGGTCAATGACGAGGGCCTGGCCGATCACCGCGTATTAAGGGTCGTCCCGGTGCCGTGGGCGCTGGTCACCGGGTTCAAGGTCGGGCGCCCCGGAGCCTGGTGGGGCGGGTTCTGCGTGATCGCCGACTGCCGGGGCGGGGCGACCGTCGACCTGATGTCCACGCGCGCGTATTCACGGCTTCCTTCCTCCCGTCATCTCGATGAGCTGCAGCGGATCTGCTGGAGCCTGGAGGAGGCCGCCGAGAAGCGGCCGTGATGACCGGCTGCTGAACAGCGCCCCGAGGCGTCTCGCCTTGTCCGGCATCCCGAGCTCACCGGCTGCGCCCGGTAGCAGGCGACCGGCAAGGATATCGTCGCTCGTATCACCCTGCCCGCAGTCCACCCAACTCGTTTGACGCAACCGACTGGTTGCTATAATGTGGCAACCAGTGAGTTGCTACAACAACGAGAGAGAAGGGGGTTGCCGTGTCCGGCAACATGGAGATCATCAGGCGTTTCGAGCACGCGTTCCGGGCCGCCGACCAGGCGACGATCGACGAACTTGCCGACCCGGGCCTGGTCGACCACAATCCGGCGCCTGATCACGAGCAGACGCTGGCTGCCTTCAAGCACAAGGTCGCGGGCTTCAAGGCGATCTTCCCCGACCTGGAGGAGGACCTGCAGGACATCATCGCCAGCGGCGACACCGCCGCCACCCGGTGGGTCCTGACCGGCTCGCTGCAGCAGGATTTCATGGGGATCCCCGCCTCCGGCCAGCCGATCAGGGTCGAGGGCATGAACTTCTACCGCCTCAAGGACGGACGCGTGACCGACATCTGGACGCAGTTCGACGGCGTCGCCCTGATGCAGCAACTCGGCGCCGTCCCGGCCTGACACCCGGGTCAGCACGGTAGTTCTGGGAAGTCGCCTGCCGGGCGCACCTGCTCGATGGCGGAATCGGGGTAGCTAGCCTGGACCGGCTCAGCGAACCACCCGCACCGGCAGACAGCGCTGTAGTCGACTGTGCCGCCGACCGCGATCAGGGAAGCGTCGCGACGCATACTGGATGCATGCGCCGTCATCCCCGCGATCAGGAACAGCGGCGCAGGATCGATGCGTACCTGACCGGCGCGGCGGACGAGGAGAAGGGCCGCGTCATGGTGGCCCTGTTTGGCCACGCCGTTATCTTCCTGCTGCTTTTTGCGGCGGAATCGATCTGGGCGGGGTTCACGGCGGTCCGGGTGTGGCGGCGCCGGGAAATGGGTCTGGCTCAGGCAGCACGAACTGGCGTGCACAAGCCGACCCTGGTGGTCTTCCTTGCCGCGCCTGTCCTCTATGAACTGCTCAGGAAGGCCGGCATTGCGAGGCTCGACCGGCGGAGCATCGAATACGCCGCGCAGCAGCGCGGGGCACCTGGTCCGTAGATCAGCGGCCCGCTCTGGGGCCGCCGCCGGGCCGCCGGACGCCTGCGACTGGTTCGCCCGGCGTTACGGCTATGAGCCGGAAGGCGCGTGGTTCGCGCCGGGGCGGGTCAACCTGATCGGCGGCCCCGACTACAACGAGGTTCTTGTTCTCCCGTTCGCCCTCGGTGCCGGGGTGTCGGCGGCCGCCTCCCGGCGCCCTGACGACCAGATCACCGTGTCGTCCCGGCAAGCCGGCGGCGGGCCGGTATCGCTGTGCATCGGCGAGCTGGAACCGGGATCGGTGGACGGGTGGGCGGCCTACCCGGCCGGGGTGGCCTGGGCGCTCCGCGAGGCGGGACACCTGGCCGGGGGCGCCGACGTGGCGATCGACGCCGACCTGCCGGCGGGCGCGGGTCTCTCATCCTCGGCCGCGCTGGCCTGCGCGGTGGCGCTCGCGCTGAGCGAGGTCTATGAGCGGCCGCTGCCGAGGCCGGAACTGGCGAGGCTGGCCCGCCGGGCCGAGAACGACTTCGTCGGCGTGCCGTCCGGGGCCATGGACCAGCTCGCGGCGCTGCTGTGCCGCCCCGGCCAGGCCCTGCTGCTCGATTGCCGGACGCTCACGGCAACGGCGGTGCCGCTTGACCTCGCGGCAACGGCGGTGCCGCTTGACCTCGCGGCGGCGGCCCTGGAACTGCTGGTCATCGATACGCGCGCTCGCCGTGCACTCACCGATGGCCGCTATGCGGAACGCCGCCGGGCCTGCCTGGATGCGGCGGCGGCGCTGGGTGTCCGCTCGCTGCGGGAGGTAACTGGCGACCCGGAGGCGCCGGCCAGGCTGACCGACCCGGTCATCAGGCGCGCGGCCGGGCACGTGATCTCCGAGTACCGCCGCGTCGTCGCCGCGGCCGAGCTGCTCCGCCGGGCCGACCTGGCCGGCCTGGGCGGGCTGCTGACGGCCTCGCACCGGTCTCTGCGCGACGAGTTCGAGGTGTCCTGGCCGGAGGCCGACGCTGCGGTGGACGCCGCCCTGCACTCCGGTGCGCTCGGGGCCCGCATGACCGGCGGCGGCTTCGGCGGCTGCGTCGTCGCGCTCGTGGCAGCCGATCGCGCCGCCCGGGTACGCCACGCGGTGACCGGCCGGTTCGCCCGGCAAGGCTGGCCGGAGCCGCGCTACCTGGACGCCGTGCCCTCCGGCGGGGCCCGCCGAATACGCTGAACCCGCATGGGCACGTATGAGCTCAACCAGGGCTGGCTGTTCGGCGGGGAGTATCGCGACGGCTCGGCCGACCCCAGGTTCGACGACAGCGGCTTCAGCCCGGTGGTCCTGCCGCACACCGTCGTCCCGCTGTCGTGGGGCGGGTGGGAGCCGGCCTCCTGGGAGAAGGTCTGGATCTACCGGCGCCACCTGGACGGCTCGGCACTGGGCCGGGGGCGCGTGTTCGCCCACTTCGACGGCGTCATGACCAGCGCCAGGGCGATGCTGAACGGCACGCAGGCCGGCCGCCATCAGGGCGGGTACCTGCCCTGGTCGGTTGAGCTGACCGAACACCTGGTTCCCGGCGACAACGTCCTTGCGGTGATCGTGGACTCGCGGTGGCTGCCCGTGCCGCCGGGCGGAGCACGCCGCGGAGCCCGGGCCGTGGACTACCTTCAGCCAGGCGGCATCTACCGCGACGTGGCGTTGCGCATAATGCCGGACATCTTCCTGTCCGACATGTTCGCCCGCCCGGCCGACGTCCTGGCCGCCAGCCGCACTGTCGACGTCCGGTGCACGGTCGACGCCGCGTCGGTGCCGACCGCTCCGGCAACGATCACCGCGGAATTGCTCGACGGGCCACGGAGGCTGGCCAGCGCAAGCGCAGCCGTGGAGATCACCGCGGCCGACGTCGCCTCGGCGGCCGCGGTCGCCACGCTGAACCTCAGCGGAATCGGGGACGTGACGCTGTGGTCACCGGACACCCCGAAGCTCTACACCGTCCGGGCCACGGTGTCGGCCCCGCCATCCCGCGGCGAGGCCGCGCCGGCCACCCACACGGTCAGCGTCAGGACCGGCTTCCGCGAAGCCAGGTTCGAGCCCGGCGGCTTCTTCCTGAACGGCCGGCGGCTGCAGATGTTCGGCCTCAACCGCCACCAGCTGTTCCCTTACACCGGCATGGCCATGGGGGCACGACTCCAGCGCCGCGACGCCGAGATTCTCCGCCGCGACCTGAACTGCAACATCGTCCGCTGCTCGCATTACCCGCCGTCGCCCCATTTCCTCGACGCCTGCGACGAACTGGGCCTGATGGTCTGGGAGGAGCCACCCGGCTGGCAGCACGTCGGCGATGCGGCCTGGCAAGACCTGGCCGTGCAGGACGTGCGTGACATGGTCACGCGAGACCGCGGCCGGCCCTCGGTGGTCGTCTGGGCCACCCGGCTGAACGAGACCGCCAGCCACCCGCGCCTTTACCGCAGGACCCGCCAAGCCGCCCGCGAGCTAGACGGTTCACGGCAGACCACCGGCGCGATGAGCACTCACTCCGGCGTCGGCTGGGCGGAAGACGTGTTCGGTTATGACGATTACAGCTCAGCAAAGCTCCGCCCCTGGCTGCGGCCGCCCAGAGCGGGCGTTCCCTATCTGGTCAGCGAGGCGGTCGGGGCGCTGGCCGGTCCGCCCGCCTACCGGTGGACAGACTCAAACGCGGTTCTCGCAGCCCAGGCATTCCTGCACGCGCAGGTGCACGACATCGCCCGGTCAGACACCCGTTATGCGGGCCTGATCGGCTGGGCTGGCATCGACTACGCATCGCTCAACGGCGGCGACCGCATCTGGAAGTCGCTGAAGACTCCGGGAGTCCTCGACTTCTTCCGCGTCCCCAAGCCCGGTGCCGCGTTCTACCGATCCCAGGTGAGCCCGGCCGTTCGGCCGGTAATCCTGCCCGTCTTCGGCTGGGACTTCGGCCCCGGCTCGCCGCCCGGCGGGCCCGGCCCGGAGGCGATGATCGCCACCAACTGCGACCGGCTCGAGCTCTATGTCGGCGGCGAGCACTACGCGACCGGGACACCGGACGCCAAGCGGTTCGGAAACCTCGACTATCCGCCCGTCATCGCCGATCTCAGCGTCGACGGATCCGGTCTGCCTGAGCTGCGCATCGACGGCTATGCAAGCGGGCGGCTGGCCGCGTCGGTCCGCATGTCCGCCGACACGTCCCTCGACCGTCTCTCGCTCACCGCGGACCACCAGGTCATCGAGGCCGACGGCACTGACTGCACCAGGGTCACCTTCCTGGCCGTCGACGCCTACGGCAACCAGCGGCCCCACGTCACGGGCGAGGTCCGCCTGTCGCTGACCGGGCCCGCCGTGCTGGTCGGCGACAACCCGTTCCCCTTCGGAACCTACGGCCCGGTGGGCGGCGCTTTCGTCCGCTCAGTCCGCGGCCTGACCGGCCCGGTGATCGTGGCCGCCAGCCACCCGCTGCTAGGCCGCAGCTCGGTCCGGCTGACCGTGATCCCGCCCGCGGCCGGCCGGAGGTTCGCCCGGTGAGCGCGCTCCGGTGAGCGCGCCCCGGTGTTCGCGCTCCCGAGAGAACGTGCCGGTGAGAACATGCCGGTCAGGACCCGGCGGATGGCGTGCCGCCGGCGCATCCGCTCAAATCGGGGCGGGTCGGGTCCCGTGGTGGTCTGCCGCGGTGGTCGGTGCTGATTGCGGCGTGGGGCCCGAGATGGGCATCGAGCCCGGTGCGGCCAGCGGTTCAGCAGGTGCTGCCGCTGTCGTCGTCTGAGGCTCTACCCGGCGGGGCGCCGGATAGATTACCCGCCATGACTGAGCTTGGACCGGTCGCCTGGCCGCCTGCCCCGATCCGGACCGAGCGGCTCGTGCTCCGTGAGTCCGAGGCCGGGGACCGGTCGGCGTTCATCGACCTGTTCGCCTCGCCGGAGGTGGGCACCTACCTCGGTGGTTCTCGACCGCGTGATGAGCTGGAGCGGGTGGTGCCGCTGGTGCCCGGGCGGCGCCCTGGCCTTTTCGTGGTCGATCTGGACGGAGCGATGATCGGCCAGATCACGCTCCACAGAGCAACGGGGCACGGTCCTCCGGCTGCTGCCAAGGAGGCCGAGCTCGGCTACCTGTTCCTGCCGGGGGCGTGGGGATTCGGGTACGCCGCCGAGGCGTGCGCAGCGGCACTCGGCTGGTTCGCCGGCGCGCTTCCCGGCGAGCCGGTGGTGCTCTTTACCCAGACCGCCAACGCCCGCTCGATGGTCCTCGCGGCGAAGCTGGGGTTCACCGAGGTAGGGCGGTACGAAGCCTATGGCGCCGAGCAGTGGTTCGGCATGTGGTCCCCGGTCACGCCGACCGATTCGGTCCGCGGTCAGTCGCTACCTGCGAGGTTGAGAACGGATTGGTGGCCGGCCCCCAGCTGAGAACTGGCTGTCGCGGCAGGGACCGGCGCCCGTCATCCGGCTTTACCCCTATGACGGCGCAGCAGGGACCTTTCGGACGCGAGGTGAGGCCCGGGCCGTAGCCCGGGCCTGCCCCGTTACATCTCGATGGCCTCATAGACCTCGACGGTCCCGCCGCCGGCTAGCGCTGGACAGCCCTTCGTCCGTGCCGACGCGTCGTCGAGCGAGTCGGCGGACACGATCGAGTAACCGCCCGCGCGGGAGGTGCCGCCTTCGGCGGTGCCGGCCGAGCTAACGGTGGCTGAGCTGCCGAAAGGGTTGCCCATGTCGGTGACGGATTCGCCGAGAGCGGCAAACCAGGCCCCCCACTCCTGCATCGCCTTCTCTTGCTCCTGCGGCGTCGCGGCCATCTGACCGCCGGTGTACAGATACACGAACTTCGCCATTGAATGCTCCCGGAGTGCTGGGCGGCCGGCGTAGCGGCCGGAATTCGAAGCGGACACTAGGTCCGACGGACGGGACTGGCTCAGATCGACAGGTCAAGCCGGATATCTTGAGCCTCAGCCGGAAACCGGAGGCTGCGCGGGGCGGTTTCGGCTGACCAGGACGACCGGCAAGGACCAGGCGACCGGGCTGCCACGGTGGCAGGTGTGGGGTTCGAAACCAACGTCGGCTTCAGCGCGCAAGGCAGAGGGGCCAGGCAACGATGCGGACGTCGGACGTCTCGCGTGCAGTGACTGCGGCCATGTCGACCGCCTCATCACTGGCTCTGACGGTCGATGACGCGATCCTTCTTCATGACTCGAACAAGCTCACTGTGCGTCTGCTGCCTTGTGACGTCGTGGCCCGGGTGGCACCAGTGGCGCAACAGGTCGCGCAGTTCGAAATCGAGCTTGCTCAACGGCTCGCCGAGTCGGGGAGCCCGGTGGCTGCTCTTGATCCTCGCGTCGAGCCGCGCGTCTACGAGCGTGATGGCTTCGTGGTCACGCTGTGGACCTACTACGAACCCGTGACTCCTCACGAGATTTCAGCAGCCGACTACGCCGATGCGCTCGGGCGGCTGCATGCCGGCATGCGCAAGGTCGATGTTCCGACGCCGCACTTCACGGATCGAGTCGAGGAGGCCCAGCAACTCGTGGCAAGCCGCGACGACACTCCGGCGCTCGCCGACGCGGACCGGGAGCTGCTGGGCGACGCGTTGCGAAGCTTGAGGCGAGCAATTGGAGAGCGCGGCGGCGCGGAGCAGCTACTGCACGGCGAGCCGCATCCGGGCAACGTACTCACCACGAAAAACGGGCTGCTATTCGTAGACCTCGAGACGTGCTGCCGTGGGCCTGTCGAATTCGATCTCGCCCATGCGCCGGAGGAAGTCAGCCAGCACTATCTGGGTGTTAATCAAGGCTTGCTACGCACGTGCCGGATCCTCGTGCTGGCGATGATCACAACGTGGCGCTGGGACCGAGGCGACCAATTCCCAAACGGGCTCCAGCTGGGCAGAGAGTGGCTTAGCCAGGTCCGGGCAGAGCTCGATCGCAATGGCCTGGATACCCGTGGCTGACCGGTGCCACTTCGACAGACCGCCCGATCTCGGCAGATGAGGTGCTCGGCCGCGGACGGCGGTGAGGTAGGCATGGGTCTCGCGGGCCCGCTGTACTTGCCAGCGCCAAGTCAGGCCTGTGGCTGCCGGTCGCCTTGACAAGGACGTGTTAGTTAGAGAATTCTAACGGTTAGTGAAATCTAACCAAGATGCTGACCGCTGGGGCGCACTGGCAGACGACACGCGCCTGGCCCTCGTAGCTCGCCTGGCTGAGGGGCCACGCGCGGTCGGGCAATTGGCGGCCGGGCTGCCGGTGAGCCGGTCGGCGGTGTCTCAGCATCTGAAGATCCTCAAGGACGCCGGGCTGGTTGAGGACGTAGCCGAGGGAACGCGCCGGATCTACCGGCTCAACCCCGTCGCGCTGGCGGCGCTTCGAGATCAGCTTGACACGTACTGGCAGCGGGCGCTGGCCGGGTACACCGAAGCGGCCGCAGCGCCGGACACAGAAACCAGGGAGACTTGATGGCTGACACACAGGCAGCGACGGTCCGCAAGCACATCATCGTCGACGCGCCGATCGAGCACGCTTTCACGGTCTTCACGGCCCGGTTCGGCGACTTCAAGCCGCCAGAGCACAACCTGCTCGGTGCGCCGATCGCCGAAACGGTGTTCGAGCCCCGGGTTGGCGGGAACATCGTGGACCGGGCCGCCGATGGCAGCGAGTGCCGGTGGGCGCGGATCCTGGCTTTCGATCCGCCTGAGCGGGTGGTGTTCAGCTGGGATATCAGCCCGCGGTGGACGATCGTGACTGATCAGGCTCAGACCAGCGAGGTGGAGGTCCGGTTCTATGCCGAGTCGCCGACCCGCACGCGAGTCGAGCTAGAGCACCGGCACCTGGACCGGCACGGTCCCGGCTGGGAAGCGGTCGCCGACGGCGTGGACGGCACGGAGGGCTGGCCGTTGTACCTGGACCGGTACGCCGCAGTCGTGAAGGAAGGCTCCTGACTGTTTACGGGACCGGTGCGCAACGGCTGCTGGTGCGGTACCTGTTCGCGCACTCGCAGGTGAACCGGATCAAGGCCGGTACCGAAGTGACCAATCTGGGCGAGCAGCGCGCGCTAGAGAAGGCCGGGTTCCTCAGGGAGGGCATAGCCCGCGGTGCCGCCTTCCAGAACGGCCGCTGGCGCGACGGTGTCATCTACAGCGTGCTCCGCGGCGAGGGGGGGCGCGGGGGCCAGTAAACACAGGCGGAGATGCGCGGAAGAGAGGATTCCCGGCCCCAAGAAAAAAA
>JBPCKO010000347.1:0-6425 GCA_051004215.1 Streptosporangiaceae bacterium
CTCGTACCAGCGGTCGGCCTCCTCCTCGCTGTCGGCCGTCTCGCTCCGAAAGAACTCGGGGATGTAGTCGAACATGAACCGTGCGCCTTGCGAGTTCTTCAGGATGCCACCGTCGCCGCGCACCGACTCCGTGACCAGCAACCCCTTCACCGACGGGGGCCACACCATGCCGGTCGGGTGGAACTGCACGAACTCCATGTTGATCAGCTTCGCGCCGGCGCGCAGAGCCATCGCATGGCCGTCGCCGGTGTACTCCCACGAGTTCGAGGTGACCTTGAAGGACTTGCCGATGCCACCGGTCGCCAGCACCACGGCTGGCGCGTTGAAGCGGACGAACCGTCCCGACTCGCGCCAGTAGCCAAAGGCGCCGGCGACCGCGCCGGACGGGTCATGGAGCAGCTCGGTGATGGTGCACTCAGGGAAGACCCTGAGCCGGCTCTCGGCGTCGCCGGACTCTCGCTCGTCGTCCTGCTGGAGGGAGACGATCTTCTGCTGCATCGTTCGAATCAGCTCGAGGCCGGTGCGGTCGCCGACATGCGCCAGACGGGGGTACTCGTGCCCGCCGAAGTTGCGTTGGCTGATTTTGCCGTCGGGCGTTCGGTCGAAGAGGGCGCCGTAGGTCTCGAGCTCCCAGACCCGGTCGGGCGCTTCCTTGGCGTGCAGCTCGGCCATCCGCCACGAGTTGAGAAACTTGCCGCCGCGCATCGTGTCACCGAAGTGCACCTGCCAGTTGTCTTTGCTGTTGAGGTTGCCCATGCTGGCCGCGATGCCACCCTCGGCCATGACGGTGTGGGCCTTGCCGAAGAGCGACTTGCAGACGATCGCGGTGCGCATTCCCGCCTCGTGCGCCGCAATGGCGGCACGCAGCCCCGCGCCCCCCGCGCCGATGATCAGCACGTCGTACTCGTGGTGTTCCATCTCGATGGTCATCAGTTGATCAGCCTCAGATCGGTCAGGGTGCCGCTGGCCACCAGGGCGATGTAGGCATCGGTGAACATCAGCGTGCCCAGAGTCGTCCACGCCAGCTCCATGTGCCGCGTGTTCAGGCGCGACACCGCGGTCCACGCCCGGTAGCGCGTCGGATGCCGGGAGAAGTGCTTGAGGCGGCCACCGATGAGATGGCGGCAGGAGTGGCACGACACGGTGTAGAGCCAGAGAAAGGCGACGTTGACGACCATGATCAGGGTGCCCAGACCGATGCCGAACCCGCCGTCGGCGCCGCGGAACGCCTTGACGGCGTCGAAGGTGTTGATGAGCGAGACGATCACCGCCGCGTAGAAGAAGTAGCGGTGGATGTTCTGCATGATGAGGGGAAACCGTGTCTCGCCGGAGTAGCTGCGGTGGGGCTCGGCCACGGCACACGCGGGCGGCGACAGCCAGAAGGCCCGGTAGTAGGCCTTGCGGTAGTAGTAGCAGGTGAGCCGGAAGCCCATCGGGCCGCCGATGATGATGATCGCCGGGGTCAGCGCGCTCAGCCACGGGATCCAGCTGAAGCCGGAACCAGGTGCGCAGGTGGTAGCCAGGCACGGCGAGTACAGCGGCGAGATGTACGGCTTCCAGAAGTAGTTCGCGTTGACCAGCGATGCCCAGGTCAGGTAGACCACGACGATGGTCAGGAACGCGGCGGTGATCGCGGGCTGGCGCCGCCACCGGTCCTGGCGCAGCGTCCTAGCCGCGATCTGGGCCCTGGTCTTGGCCGGGGCCTGCGTTACCTGCGTCATCGACGCCTCCGCACTGAGACAGATGCCGATCGGCCAGTGAACCTTATTCCAACGGTAATCATGTCGCCGGGCTGGGTGTAGTTTCTCGCGGTGTGACGCTCGCTACACCCGGCTAGCTGCACGGGGGCTCGGCAGGCCGAGCGCGTCGCGCAGAAAATCGACCTGGAGCAGCAGCAGGTTCTCGGCGACCTGTTCCTGGGCGGCCATGTGGGTCACCCCGGACAGCGGCAGCACCTGGTGCGGGCGTCCCGCGGCCAGCAGGGCCGAGGACAGCCGCAGGGTATGCGCGACCACCACGTTGTCGTCGGCCAGGCCGTGGATGATCATCAGCGGCCTGGACAGCTTGGGCGCGTCACCGAACAGCGACGACCGCTCGTATGCGGCCGGGTCATGGTCGGGGTGGCCGAGGTAGCGCTCGGTGTAATGGGTGTCGTACAAGCGCCAGTCGGTGACCGGCGCGCCCGCGATCGCCGCGTGGAACACCTCGGGCCGGCGGAGCACGGCCAGGGCCGACAGGTAACCGCCGAACGACCAGCCCCTGATCGCGACCTTGGTCAGGTCCAGGTCGGCGTTGGCCTGCGCCGCGGCGGTGAGCGCGTCGGCCTGATCCTGCAGCCCGGGCTCGGCCAAGTCGCCGGCGACCGCGCGGTCCCACTCTGGCCCGCGGCCCGGCGTGCCCCGGCCGTCCGCGACGACGACCGCGAAGCCCTGGTCGGCGAACCACTGCGAGGTCAGGTAGGCATCGGCCGCGGCCAGGACGCGCTGGGCGTGCGGGCCGCCATACGGGTCCACCAGCACCGGGAGGCGGGCCGAGCCTGGTTCGTGCCAGGACGGCAGCAGCACCGCCGTCCTGATCTGCCGCGGCCCGGCCTGAAGGAACTCGATCCGCAGCGGCGGCAGCGCGGGCCGCTCGGCCAGCGAGCCAATCGTCGCGACCGGGTCGGCCAGGGCCCGGGGGCCCGCCTCGCCCTCGCGCAGCACCGTCACGGTCTGGCCTGGTCCGGCCATCGAGCGGCTGGTCAGGACCGTCGTGCCGCCGTTGCGCACGGCGGCGTGCAGGCCGGGCCCGGAGGAGACCCGGCGGAGGCCGTCAGGCCCGAAGCGCCAGACCCCGACCTGGGCCGGATCCTCCTCCGAGCCCGACAGCAGCACGGTGTCGTCGTCGGCCGACAGCACCGCGCGCACCTGCAACGATGGCGGTGTCACGGGCGGCGCGGCACCACCCGCCAGCTCGGTGCTGGTGGCTAGCAGCAGGCGCCGGGCACCGTCCTGGTCGGCGGTCCAGGCGATCCGGCCGTCGGCCAGCATCGCCGGGACGCCGGGCACGATGTCGAGCCAGCAGGGGTCGGTGTCCTCCCGCAGGATGGTCGTCGCGCCGGTGCCCGGGTCGACCTGGAGCAGTCGCATCCGGCGCTGGTCCCTGGACTGCGCGACGACGAGCGGCTCGGCCGCGTCCCAGGTCGCGGTGACGAGGTACTCCAGGCCGCCGTCCGCCCAGGGCACCGGGACGACGCGGCCGTCCAGGCCGACGATCAGCAGCTCGACCCGCGCGTTCGGCGTGCCCGCGGCCGGGTAGGCGATCTCGGCCGGAACCTGGCCCGGATTGGCGGGATCGGCGATGTGCCAGCGCTGGACGGGTGAGTTGTCGGCCCGGGCGACCAGCAGCGCGGACCCGTCAGGGGCCCACCAGTACCCGCGCATCCGGCCCATCTCCTCGGCCGCGACGAACTCGGCCAGCCCGTAGCTGACCTCGCCGTCCGCACCCCGGCCGCTGACGCCGTCGCGGGACGGGCCGATCAGCTCGTCGTCGGTGCCGGCCGCCAGGCCGGCGATGCGCAATGCGCCGTGGCAGACGTACGCGACCTTCCGGCCCGCCGGGTCGGGCCGAGGGTCGATCGCCGGCGCCTTGGCGGCCACCCGCCGCGGCCCGGCCCCGTCCTGGCCGAGCGCCGCGGTAAACACCTCGCCGGCGATCGCGAATGCGGCCATCGTGAACCCGGCGTCGGTCGCGAACGCCACCACGCCGCCGGCCTGCTCGCGTGAGCGTTCCCGGCGGGCGCGCTCCTCGGCCGGCTCGTCCGCGCCGGCCCCGATCGTGGCCGGGTCGACGACGAGCCGCTCAGTTCCGCCCGCCGCGCCCGAGCCGCTCGCCGCACCCGAGGCGCCCGCCGCATCCGGGGCGCCGGGGTCGTCCGGCAGGTCCAGCGCCCACAGGCAGGTGACCGGGTCGCTGCCGCCCTTGCTCCGCAGGAAGACGACCGTCCGCCCGTCCGGCGCGACCTGGAACGAGCGCGGCGCGCCGAGACTGAAGCGCCTGGTGCGGGCCTGCTGGCGGGGAAACGAGTCGGTCATGGGGTAGATCCTGCCAGGTCCGGGATCGGCTCAGCCCGGGCGCTATCCTCGCCGCATGGACACCACTCCGGCGCGGCGGCTGATGCTGGTGCACGCTCACCCTGACGACGAGTCAATCGGGACCGGCGCCACCATGGCCAGGTACGCCGCCGAGGGAGCCGGGGTCACCCTGGTCACCTGCACGCTCGGCGAGCTGGGCGAGATCATCCCGCCGGACCTGGCCGACCTGGCCTGGGACAAGGAGAACCGGCTCGGCGAGCACCGGATCGGCGAGCTGGCCGCGGCCTGCGCCGCGCTCGGGGTGACCGATCACCGCTTCCTCGGCGGCCCAGGCCGCTGGCACGACTCCGGGATGATGGGCACGCCGTCCAACGACGGGGACGGCGCGTTCTGGCGGGCCGACATGGACGAGGCGGCAGGGGCCTTGCTGGCGATCATCGAGCAGGTCAGGCCCCAGGTGCTGGTGACTTACGACGCGAACGGCTTCTACGGTCATCCGGACCACATCCAGGCCCACCGGGTGTCCGCGCGGGCGCTTGAGCTGGCCGGAGGGCTGGTCACCAAGTTCTACGCCACCGCGATGCCGAAATCGGTGCTGGCCGAGGGCGTCCGGGTGATGCGCGAGGCCAGCGCGGCTGGCCGCGGGGATCAGGGGGAGCAGGCCGGCTCGGAGTTCGAGGCCGCCGAGTCGGCGGAGGAACTACCGTTCGGGGTGCCCGACGAGCAGGTCAGTACCGAGATCGACGCCCGCGATTACCTGGACGCCAAGCTGGCAGCGATGCGGGCGCACGCCAGCCAGATCGCCGTGGACAGCCCGTTCTTCGCGCTATCGGACCGGGTTGGCCAGCGCGCGTTCGGCATCGAGTACTACACCTTGCTCGCCGGGCCGCGCGGGCCGGGTGGCGGCCCGTATGACCGGGAATCTGACCTTTTCAGCGGAATTAGCTAACCGGTCCGGTGAACCGCGGCCTGGCGACCGCCACCTACCTCGCGCTGTTCCTGTTCGGTGCCGCGCAGGGACTGCTTGGCGCGTTCTTCTACAACTCCGGGCCGCCTCCGCTAGCCTCGCTCGGCTTCGACGCCGCGATCCTGGCGACCTGCCTGTTCGGCGCCTGGGGGACGCGGAGCGGCACCGGCGGATTCGCCCCCGCGCTCGGCTGGTTCCTGGCCGCGTTCGTGATGGCCAGCGGCACCCACGAGGGCAGCGTGATCATCACCGCGTCCGGCGGCGGCGAGTGGTTCCTGTTCGGCGGCGCGGCCTGCGCGCTGGCCGGCGCGCTGGCCGGTTTCACGTTCTGGTCGCGGCACCGGCCGGCGGCCCCGCCGCCCAGCCCGCCAACCCGCCGCTAGCAATGACTTCCGCTCATTCGTTAGCCGGGGGCGGAGCTGGTCGCGTCGAGCCGGCCAGCGGCGGCGGCGGGGTTGTAGGCCGGGCCGGCCGAGCCGGAGGCCGGGCGCGGCGCGGGCGGCGCCGGCGCGGGCGTGGCCAGCATGAGTGACCAGGTCAGCAGCAGGCCGAGCACGAAGGCGCAGTAGATCCAGAACGCCGCGGTCAGGCTGGGGGAGATCGTCAGGCCGATCCCGGCCGCCTGGGCCGGTGTCACGCCGAACTGAAGCGGCGACACGGGCCCGTGGATCTGGAGCAGCGCCGAGATCGCCTGGGCCACCATGGGCACGCTCGCCCCGACCACCAGCGCCGCGCCGAACCTGACCGGGCGCCACAGCGTCGCGACCAGGACGACGGCGACCAGGGCGGCCATGACGAGGACGTCGCCGGCGATGACCACGCCGGGGTTGGCGAATGCGTAGCCCTCGGTGATCGACTGGCTCGCCCCGGCCGAGGTGTGCAGCGTGTACCGGTCCCAGGACGGCGCGAACGCGATCGCGGCGCCGATCGCCGCGACCAGGCCGAGTGCGAGATGCACGACCGTGTCGGTGCCCCGCGGCCTGGCGGGCCGGCCTGCGCCGCCACGGACCAGCGCGACGACGGCGCCGGCCGTGCATGCGACCCAGCCGGCCAGGCTGATGAACAGGCCGACGCCAATCTGGCTCACACCACCGGTCGCGGCCGTGCCGGCATCGGCTACGAACAGCCCGAGGGTGACGATGCTCGTGCCCGCGGCCAGCAGTGCGCCGGTACGCTGCCGGGCACCGCCCATCGCGATCAGCACCGCGGCGGCGGCCCAGGCGGCCAGGTAGATCAGGTGCGGCACCAGTTCAGAGGACTCCGAGGCCAGGCTCGAACTGCCGAAGTAACCGGGGAAGAGCCCGGCGAGGCCCAGAAGGACGCCGACCGCGAGCACGCCCGCGGCGGCGATGGCCCGGGGGCCGCCCCTGGCGAACCGCGCGGCC
>JBPCKO010000348.1:0-3829 GCA_051004215.1 Streptosporangiaceae bacterium
CCGCCGGCCAGCGTCGTGAACACCGGTGCCAGTGGTTGGCTCGCGCCGGCCTGGCCGGCTCCGGCCTGACCCGCTCCGGCCTGACCTGGTCCGGCCTGACCTGGTCCGGCGGGCGGGGGTGGCGGCAGCAGCGACGCAGCCGCCTCGGCCAGCGAGCGGTGCGCGCCCGCGGCCCCGGCCAGCGCGGGCAGCGTCGCCTCGAACGACAGCTGGTCGGCCCGGCCCGCGTACACACCGCCGAGCAGCGGGTCGACCAGGCGGTCGACCACCTCGGGCCCGAACCTCGCGCCGACGTACTCGCCGGCCGCGACGTCACCGGCCCGGCCGGTCGGCGGCAGCACCGCGTCCTGGCGAGCCCGGTCCAGGCCGCCGGCCGACAAGATGCCCGACCGGGCCAGGTCGTCCAGGTCGGCGGGCACGCCCATGAACTGACGCCGCGGCAGCGGCCGGAACTGGCCCCGGGTCCAGATCCTGGCCGCGGTGGTGCCCGGGTACACCAGCTGGTCGCCCAGCCCGGCCGCCCTGATCAGACCGGTGCCCTCGGGGCGGCGGGCGAGCAGGGCCTCCGCGCCCGCGTCCACAGCCACGCCGGCCACCTCGCTGACCGCGAGCTTGCCGCCGATCCGGGGCGCGGCCTCGAGCACGGTGACCTCGGCCCCGCTGTCCTTGAGGAAGTACGCGGCGGCGATGCCCGCGATACCGCCGCCGACGATCGCGACCCGCCAGCGCCTGCCTGTCTCGTTCACCGCTCCACCCTGGCAGACCTGGCCGGCCGGCCGCGGGTCAGGCCGGTTCCATCCCGTGCCGGCGCATCAGGTCCTGCTCCTGGGCCCGGTCCGGTGGCTGGTCCCCCGCCCAGAGCCGGTGCAGGTCCTCGAAATAGCCGTCCGCGGCGGGCGCGTGCAGCACCAGCAGCCGGGCCTGGCCGGCCGAGCTGTTCCCGAACGTGTGCGCCGCGCCCCTGGGCACCAGCAGGAAGTCCCCCGGGCGGCCGGCCTGCTCGGTCCCGTCGAGCCAGAACGTGACCGTCCCGTCCAGCACGAAGAACGCCTCGGAGCAGTCCGGGTGCCGGTGCGCGGGCGGGGTCCGGCCGCCGGGCGGCAGCGTGCGTTCCATCAGCGAGAAGTCGCCGCCGGTCTGCGCGCCCACGGCCTTGAACGCCAGCACGCTGCCGCGCGCGGTCAGCCGGTGCCCCTCCCCCGGCCCGACGATCGTCATTGCATGAACCGGGCCGCGCTCTCGCCGCTCAGGTGGCCGGCCGGCAGCGACCGGCCGGCTACCACCAGCAGCAGGTCCTGGGCCGCGCCGGCCAGCGGCTGGCCGGAGCCGAAGCTCCAGTCCAGGTCGGTGGCCCGCAGCTCGAGCCCGGTCAGGTCGGTCCCGAAGTGCTCAAGCGCGGGTCCGGTGACCGACTGCAGTACCAGGACGAGGCGTTCCGCCGGAACGATCCTCGCGGTGCCCAGCGGTCCCGTGGTGAGCGGCACCGTGAAATCCAGGCCGTGGATCACGTCGTGGGTCAGCGCGGCGATGAGGCCGCCGCCCGGCGGCTGCCACGGATGCCCGGCGTTGTCACGCAGGCAGGCCAGCAGGTCCGCCGCCGGCGCCGCCGCGTCGCGCTTGGCACAGCGATCGGACATGGCCGTGAAGTCGCCGCCGGAAGCGGCCAGCTCGGTCATGTATTCCTCGACCGAGTACCGGAACGGCATCGTCATGTGCGCGACGACCTCGCGGACCCGCCAGCCCGCGCACAGGCTCGGCGCGTCCCACGATTCCGCGGGCAAGGCGGCGAGGAAGGCGGCCAGATCCCGCCGCTCGGCGGCGATCTGCGGGCTCAGCTCGGTGTCGGCGGGTGCGGTGGTCATGATGGGTTCCTTCCGGTTACAGCGTCGCCAGGTAGGCGGCGAACTTGTCCAGCGAGGTCGCGAAGCCGGCCCGCGCCTGCGGGCTGCGGTACGGCTCGGGCACGTGCGCCTGGTGTATCCGCACCTGGGTGCGTGATCCGCCGAGGTCGGTAAACGTGGACGTGGTGGTCATGCCGCTGCCCGGCTCGGTCCAGACGAGCCGTTCCGGCTCGCGGACCTCGACGAACACGGCACTGGTGGGATAGGTGCGGCCGTCGGCGTCGTTGACCATGACGGTCTCGAACTTCCCGCCTGGCCTGGCATCGACCGTGATCGTGCCGGCCGGCGTGCTCACCCCGGCCGGGCCCCAGAAGTGGGTCAGGTGCTCGGGCTCGATCATGCAGCGGAACACCAGCTCGCGCGGGGCTTCGAACACCCGGGTGTAGACGAGCTGGTCGCCCGGTTCACTCATCGTCGGTCCCTCCTAATGAGAGCTAACGAGCCGGCCATCGGGCAGACTCGGGTCTGGTAGCCGCCGGCAGGTGAGCACTGCCCCTCCCCGGGCGCCCTTGTGGAGCCCTGAAGACAGATCGTGCCCCTGCCGGCGGGCCGGGAGAGTTGGTCGCTGCTGGGATGTCGTGCCCGCCCCTGCTTGAGGGGCGTGAGTACTGTTCATTAGGGCGCTGATTGTTCTCCCGCAGGCTGCTGGCCGGATCCGGAACTTTGGACGGGAGAACATATGCGATTGTTCGTCGGGGATGACTGGGCCGAGGATCATCACGACGTGGAGCTGATGGACGCCACGGGCCGGGTCCTGGTCCGCACGCGGCTGCCGGAAGGGGTGGCCGGGATAGCCCGGCTGCACGAGCTGACCGGGCAGCAGCTGGGCGAGGACGCTGAGGCTGCGGAGGTGGTGATCGGGATCGAGACCGACCGCGGCCCGTGGGCGGCCGCGCTGGTCGCGGCCGGATATGCGGTCTACGCGGTGAACCCGCTGCAGGCCTCGAGATACCGGGAACGCCACGGCGTGTCCGGCGCCAAGAGCGACCGCGGCGACGCGCACATGCTGGCCGACATGGTGCGCACCGACTCCCATCAGCTCCGGGGGGTGGCGGGCGACAGCCCGGATGCCGGCGCGGTCAAGGTGGTGGCGCGGACCCATAAGACGCTGATCTGGGAACGCACCCGGCAGGTCCAGCGGCTGCGGTACCAGCTGCGGGAGTACTTCCCCGCCGCGCTGGCCGCCTTCGCCGACCTGGACGCCCCGGACGCGCTGGACCTGCTGGCCAGGGCACCGGACCCGGACCGGGCACGGAGGCTGACTCGCGCGCAGGTCAGCGCGGCGCTCAAGCGCGCCCGCCGCCGCAACATCACCGGCAAGACAGACTCGGTGCTCGCCGCGCTGCGCAGCCCGCAGCTGGGCCAGCCGCCGGCCGTCACCGCCGCCTACGCGGTCACCGTCCGGTCCCTGATCGCGGTGATCACCACCCTGAACGAGCAGGTCAAGGTCCTGCAAGGGCAGGTGGAGGCGGATTTTGGCCGGCACCCGGACGCTGAGATCTACCGGTCCCAGCCCGGCATGGGATCCATCCTCGGCGCCCGGGTCCTCGGCGAGTTCGGCGACGACCCGCACCGCTATGCCAGCGGCAAGGCCCGCAAGAACTACGCCGCCACCTCCCCGATCACCCGCGCGTCGGGAAAGAAGAAGACCGTCACGGCCCGGTTCATCCACAACGACCGGCTCATCGACGCGCTGATGGCCCAGGCCTTCACCGCCCTGAATGCCTCGCCCGGCGCCCGCGCCTTCTATGACGCCCAGCGCGCCGCCGGCGCCGAGCACAACGCCGCCCTGCGCAAGCTCGCCAACCGGCTCGTCGGCATCCTGCACGGATGCCTTAAGACCCGCACCCTCTATGACGAGGCCACCGCCTGGTCCCACCGCGAGGAGAAGCTCGCTGCTTGACATTTAAGCTCCTGGGATGTCTGTC
>JBPCKO010000349.1:0-17996 GCA_051004215.1 Streptosporangiaceae bacterium
GCGCAGCACCGTGACCGGCAGCGCGGCCAGCGCGTCGTCGGCCTCGGGCGCGATCACGGTGACGTCGGCCCCGGTCTCGGCCCGGGCCCGGGCCCGCCGCAGCGCCACCGCGCCGCCGCCGACCACCACGGCCCGGCGCCCGGCCATCGCCAGCTCCACCGGGTACCCCGGCGGCCATGATCGCCGTAGATTCGGGGGGCTCTGGGCCCCCGGATGTTCGGTGCTCATGAGACTGCCCCGACCAGGCCCGCGAAGCGGAGCTGGAAGGCGCGGGAGCACGCGCGGCCCTCCCAGGCGCCTGCGCTCGACCCGGCCGGGCGCAGCTCCTCCTCGCCGCAGTACGGGCAGAAAAAGGGCACCTGCCGCTCGGTCGCCAGCCCCGGCCCTGAGCCCGTCATGTGAGTCGGCTTTCGTCGGCCCGGCGGACCCAGGCGGCGAACTGCTCGCCGTCGGCCCGGTCGGCCAGGTACGCGCGGAGCAGCCGTTCCACGTAGTCCGGCAAGCCGTCCGCGGTGACCTTGAGCCCGCGGATCTTCCGGCCGAAACCGGGGTCGGCGCCGAGCGAGCCGCCCAGATGGACCTGGAAACCTTCCTGCCCGTCGACGATCGAGCCCTTCAGGCCGATGTCGGCGAGCTGGAACCGCGCGCACGAGTTCGGGCAGCCGTTCACGTTGATCGAGACCGGCGGGTCGAAATCCGGCAGCCGCTTGTCCAGCTCGGTATACAGGTCGCGGGCCCGCTGCTTGGTCTCCACGATCGCGAGCTTGCAGAACTCGATCCCGGTGCAGGCCATCGTGGCCCGCCGGAACGGCGACGGCCTGGCGGGCAGGTCGATGGCGGCCAGCTCGGCCGTCAGCTCGGCCAGGTTCTCCTGCGGTACGTCGGTGATCAGCAGCTTCTGCTCGATCGTGGTCCTGACCTGGCCCGACCCGTAGGCCTGGGCGAGGTCGGCCACCTGCCAGAGCTGGGTGCCCGAGGTCCGGCCAGTGTGCGGGGCCACGCCGACGTAGTACCGGCCGTCGCGCTGGCGGTGCACGCCCACGTGGTCGCGCGACCCCGGCGGCGGGGGCGGCGGCGCGGGGCCGTCCGGCAGCGGGTCGTGCAGGTACTCGGTCTGCAGCACCTCGCGGAACCGCTCCGCGCCCCAGTCGGCGACCAGGAACTTGAGCCTGGCCCGGCTGCGCAGCCGCCGGTAGCCGTAGTCACGGAACAGCGTGGTGACCGCGGCCCATACCTCGGGCACCCGGCCTGGCTCGACGAACACGCCGAGCCGCCGGGCCATCATCGGGCTGGTAGACAGGCCGCCGCCGACCCACAGGTCAAAGCCCGGCGTGCCCTGCGGTCCGGTCACGCCGACGAAGGAGATGTCGTTGATCTCGTGCGCGGTGCACTGCGAGCCGCAGCCCGAGATCGTGGTCTTGTACTTGCGCGGCAGGTTCACGAATTCCGGGTTGAGCGCGGCCACCGCCTCGGTCGCCCGCAGGGTCTCCGTCGCGTCGAGAACCTCGCTGGCGTCCAGCCCGGCGACCGGGCAGCCGAGGATGTTGCGCGGCACGTCGCCGCAGGCCTGGAGCGAGGACAGGCCGGCCTCTTCCAGCCGGGCCCAGATGTCCGGCACATCCTCGATCCTGATCCAGTGGAACTGCACGTTCTGCCGGTCGGTGATGTCGGCCAGGTCGCGGCCGTACTCCTTGGAGATCTCCGCGACCGTGCGGAGCTGGTCCGCGCTGAGCAGCCCGCCCGGGATGCGGACCCGCATCATGAAGTAGGAGTCCTCGATCTCGGCGTCGGCCAGGGCGCCGGTCTTGCCCCCGCCGATACCCGGCCGCCGCTGGGTGTACAGGCCCCACCAGCGGAACCGGCCGCGCAGGTCGGAGGGATCGATCGAGTCAAAGCCGGCCAGCGCGTAGCGGGACTCGATCCGCTCCCGCACGTTCAGGCCGGCGTCGTCTTTCTTGAATTGCTCGGCCGGGTTGAGCGGCTCGTAGTGGCCCAGGGCCCACTGGCCCTGGCCGCGCTGCTGCTGGACGGGCATGCGGGGTCCTTCGGCTCGGGATCGGCACGCGTGGCAGGGCGTCCGGCCCGGAGCGGGCGGACGCGTCAGGCGGGGATCAAGCCCCGGCGGTGCAGTGCGGGGATCAGCAGAAGGAACGACAGATGGCGCTGGAGACGCGGACGAGGTCGACGTGGCGCCGGCCGACGAGCATCAGGTCTCGGTGTGCGGCGGTGCGGTGCATCGCGCAGGCCTCCGGGATCTCGGTGATGCGGCGTTCCTTGACGTGGACCATAACACCAGGCCGCCGCGATCTCATACCGGGAAAACATCTGAACCCGACGCGCCTGGCCGGCTAGTCCAGGCCGGCCGCGCGGGCGGTCGGCCGCCAGGGGGTGAACTTCGCATGAAGAAAGACGGCCTGATCTTGCCCCGGCGAGCCGGCCGGACCTTGAATGGTGCTGCGGCCATGGTGCCCATGTCGTCCGCGGCAGTCCTCCCCGTGCGATCTGGAGGCATCGGTGGGCACCCATCTGATTCTTGCCAGCACCATCCGGCTCTCGCCGGGCACGAACCTCTTCTATTACGTCGCGATCTGGCTCGCCTGCTTGCTCGGCGTCGGCATTGTCGCCTGGGCCGCCCTGAAGTCCAGACGCTGGCCGCGCTGGACGACCCAGGACATCCTGATCGTGGCCGCCCTCGGCGTGCTGCTCGAGGTCTACGACAACATCATCGGCGACCAGTTCATCAAGCCGGTGCTGAGCCCGATTCCGGGCGCGGACTTCTTGCAGGTCCACGACCTGCCGTACATGTTCCTGCTGATGGTGGGCGTGGCCCTGGTCCGCAAGCCCGGCTGCGTGACCGCCATGGTGTTCATCAGCTTCCTGCTCGCGGCGCTGCTGTTCGGCAGCGGTCACGGGGTGCTGGACTGGACCGACGGCCTGACCCAGGGCATCTTCTGCGACCTGTACATCGTCGCCCGCGGGGGGCGGGTGTTCGGCCCGTCAGCGACCAGGCGGTCGATGATCGCCGACGGGCTGATGATCGGCATCCTGCGCGGCGCCCCGAACGCCTTCCTGACCGACTGGAACCTCGATCCGTACCTGAACGCCACGTTCTATACCTGGCTGCAGATGTGGAACAACACCTGGAGCAATGGCCTGTTCAACGGCATCGAGGCGGCCATCAGCGCGGTGCTCGCCCAGCGGGTCGCGGTCGCGGTGGTGCCGTCCATCGGCATCGGCAAGGCCCGCGCGCCCTCCGGCCTGGCCGCCGATCCCTTCGCCGAGGATGACGACGGCGTACCAGCGGACCCGGTCCCGGGCCCCCGGCCGGCCCCGGCCGAGCCGGTCGCCGCGGACGGAGACCGGCCGTGAAGCGGATCGCGCTGATCCTCACCGTGACCGCCGGGCTGATCCTGGCGGGCGGTGTGATCGAGACCGTCAGCAACTACAAATGGAAGGCCGGGGACCAGAACGCGTTCTTCGGCAACTCGAAGGTGCTGCTCGACGATGGCGCAACGATGCTGATCGCGGGCTTGTTCCTCGGCGTCGTGGCCGCGGTGACCTGGTACCTGGCGAGCCGGAAAGGCCACGGCGATCAGCAGCGCTCCTAGGCTCGTCGCCGACGACCTCTCGTTCGCCTACCATGGCGCGGCGCGAGCCGCCCTCCGGCACGTGAACCTGGCCGTCGAGCCCGGCGAGCTGATCCTGGTCACCGGCGCCTCCGGCTGCGGCAAGTCCACGCTGGCGCTCGCGCTGGCCGGGCTGATCCCGGCCCGCGTGCATGGCGAGCTGCGCGGCCGGGTCTGCTTCGGCGGGCAGCCCATGTCGGGCCTCGCCCCGCACGACGCGGCTCAGCACGTCGGCCTGGTGTTCCAGAACCCGAACCTGCAGCTGATCAATATGACCGTGCAATCGGAGGTCGCGTTCGGCCCGGAGAACCTCGCCCTGGCCCAGCCCGAGATCGCCGCCCGGGTGAGCTGGGCACTCGCCGTGACCGGGATGAGCGGCCTCCGGGCCGCGACGGTGCTGACCCTGTCCGGCGGGCAGAAGCAGCGCACGGCCATCGCCGCGACGCTGGCGATGCGGCCGCAGATCCTGGTGCTGGACGAGCCGCTGTCGGACCTCGACCCGGTGGGCGCCCAGGAAGTGCTCGGCACGCTGCGCCGGCTGGCCCGTGAGCACGGCACCGGGATCGTGGTGATCGAGCACCGGGTCGACGAGGTGGTCCCGTGGGCCGACCGGATCGTGCTCATGCGCGACGGCCGGATCGCGGCGGACCGGCCGCCACGCGGCGCCTGGGACGACCGGGAGCCATGGCTGGCGACCGGCGTCGGCATCCCGGACGTCGTGCGGCTGGCCCAGGCGGTGCCCGGGGCCTTCCCTGACGGCCCGCCGCTGTCGGTCGGGGAGGCGGCGGACGGGCTGCGGGGCGGCTGGTTCGCGGCCGCGCTGGCCGAGCGGGCCGTGAATAACGGCCGGCCGGGGCCGCGGCGGCCGCCCGGGCCGCCGGTGGCGGCGGGCACCGGAATGTCCGGATTTCAGAACGGCTCGCGGTCAGTGCTGTCGTGGGAGCACGTGAGCGTGGAGTTCGGACTGAAAAAGGCAGTGGACGATGTGTCGCTGCAGATTGGTGACGGCGAGTCGGTGGCGCTGATCGGGGCCAACGGCTGTGGCAAGTCGACCCTGACCGGGCTCACCGCCGGGCTGGGAACCCCGTCGTCGGGCACCGTCTTGTTCCGTGACCGGCCGATCAGGCCGGGGCGGGTGTTCGAGCACGCCGCGCAGGTCGCGCTGCTGCTGCAGGCCGCCGACGAGATGCTGTTCGCGCAGACCGTGCAGGAAGAGCTGGCGTTCGGCCTCCGGTTCCGGGCCCGCCCGGCCCAGCCGGTCCTGGACGTGGCCGGGGCGGTCGAGTTCTTCGGCTTCGCCGGGATGGAGCAGCTCAGCCCGTGGGAGCTGAGCCAGGGCGGGCGGCAGCGGCTGGCCCTCGGCGCACTGCTGGTCGGCGCGCCCTGGGTGCTCGTGCTGGACGAGCCGACCACCGGCCAGGACGCCGACCACCTGCGGGCGTTCCTGGCGCTGCTTGACCGGATCAGGGAACGGACCGGGCTGACCGTGCTGACCGTCACCCACGACATGCGGGCGGTGGCCTCGCGCGCTTCGCGGGTCGTGCTGATGGGCGATGGCCGGATCCGGCTGGACGGCCCGCCGGGGCAGGTGTTCGCGCGCACCGACGAGCTCGCGGCGTGCGGGATTCTCGCACCGCCGCTGGCCAGGCTGCAGACCGAGCTGCTGGGCCCGCTGGCCGGGGAGGTGCTGCTCACCGTGGCGGACCTCGCCGCCGCGGCCGGAGTGCGGGCCGGGGCCGCCGCGGCGGGGGTGACCGGCCGGTGATGTCGTCGTTGCTCGTCAGGACGCTGATCGCGTACGCGATCGTGTTCGTGGTGCCGCTGATCCTGCCGGTCGCGTTCTTCAAGCTTGTCGGCCTTGGCGGGCTGCGCGAGCTGGTTACCTACGAGGCCGCGGACACCCCGCTGCACCGGCTCGACCCCCGCCTGAAGGTGCTCTACCCGATCGCGATGGGGATCTTGAGCATCCTGCTGACCTGGACGTTCATGCTGTTCCTGTTCGGGCTGAGCATCCTGCCCTGGTTCTGGCTGCGGCCGTCCAGGCAGCGGATCAGGGTACTGATGGTGATGGCCATCGGCCCTGCGCTCGGCGGGTTCTGGTCCCAGGGGATGTACTACCTGCCGAACCCGCCGGTCCACTTCCTGTACCAGTTCCCGTGGACGATCAGCTGGCTGGGCTCGCCCGGGATCACCACCTTCGGCATGGTGTTCGGGCTCGAGCAGTCGGCCCGGGTACTGGTCACCGTGTCGACCTCGATGCTGATCCTGGTCACCACCGACGTCGGCGACTTCACCTGGGCGTTCGAGCGGTTCGGGGCGCCGCCGCAGGTGGGGTTCGCGCTGACCGCGGCGCTGCGGTTCCTGCCCGAGCTGATCGCCCGCACCACGCTCGTGCTGCGGGCGGTGGAACTGCGCGGCTACGACCTGTCGCGGCCACGCTGGTTCCAGGTCGGGCGGTGGCCGGACTATGTCCGGCGGGTGTCTCGCTGCGTGGTCCTGATTACGGTTCCGCTGCTGGTCGGGACGCTGCGCGGGACGACGACGATGGCGATGGTCGCGGACGCGCGCGGCTTCGGCGTGCACCGCAGGCGCGGTTCCCTGCAGGTGCACAAGCTGACCGCCGTCGACATCGGCGGCTACGCGATCCTCGTGCTGTTGGTGGCGGGCGCGCTGGTGCTGAACCACCTGCACATCGGCGCCCGGTACTACGGCTGATGTGTTCGCTTCCGATCCGCGGTCGCCCGGGCTCGCCGGTTACCGGCGGCAGCCCGGCCCGCATCGGCCCCAGGAATCAACGGAGGAACGATGCGATTCGACGCAGTCCTATTCGACAACGGCGGCACGCTTACCCACCGGACTTCGCCGGTCGCATGCATCAGAGCGCTGGCCGCGCGAGCCGGGGTGAACATCAGCGAGGAGGACGCCGCGCGCTACTGGCGGCGGTCCAAGGAGCTGGGCAAGACGCTGAAGGAGGAGAAGCGGCGGCGCAACCTGTCGCGGGCTGACCACCGGGACGCCTACGTGGCCGTGTACGCGCCGATCGGGGAGATCGCGCCCGGGCTGGCCGCGGCGATGTACGACGAGTGGAAGGCCAACCCGCTGACCATGGTTCCTTACCCGGACGCGCCGGCGGTGCTCAAGTCGTTCAGCGCGGCCGGGGTCCCGATCGCGATCGTGAGCAACACCGGCTGGTCGATCGACGCCGGCTACGCCGCGACCGGACTCGACGCGTTCGTGTCGGTGTTCGTGCTGTCCTGCGACCTGGGCGTGGCCAAGCCGGCGCCCGAGCCGTTCCTGGCCGCGTGCACGCAGCTCGGCGTGGCCCCCGAGCGCACGCTGATGGTGGGCAACAACCGGCTGGCCGACTCGGGGTCGATCTGCGTGGGCTGCCATTGCCTGATCCTGCCGCCGGTGCCGCCCGGGGCGACACGTGGCCTGCGCGCGGCCGCCGACATGGCCGGCCTGCCCTGGCTCGGCTAGCTCCCGGGTCGCAGTAGCCTGGCGGCCGTGCGGCTTACTGAGTTCTGGCGCCGGATGGACGAGCAGTTCGGCGCGGTGTACGCGCAGAGCGTGGCCAAGGACTACGTGCTCGCCGGGCTCGGCGGGCGCACGATCACCCAGGCCATGGCCGACGGCGACGACGTCAAGACGATCTGGCGCGCCGTCTGCGCGGCCTTTCCGGTGCCAGACCGGCTACGGTGAGGCGGCCGTGAGCGGGGCTGGTCGCCGTCGCTGATGCCGTCGCTGGTGCTGGTCGCGGGCCGGCGGCTGCGGACGACGAGCCCCGGCCGACGTCATTGAACAGGCGTTCGAAGTCCGGGCCAGGCTAGCGGCGGCAGGCGCGCCAGCCGGGCGAGCGGCCGGTCCCGGGCCGGCCCCGGGTTCGCCGGCGCGCCGGCTTCATGATCGAACAATTGTTCGTTAGGCTGATGCGGCCGGTGACCGGTGCGGCTCGGGCGTGAATCGCACGGCACGGGCGCGCTACCGCGCCGCCGCGGGACTGTCGGCAGCCGCGCGTAGCGTCAGCACCGAGCACGACACCAACACCGAAGGCGGCTGGCGGCCCTCGAACCCGACAGGAGTTCTCCATGGCACCGAACGACAAGGCGAGCGGCATCAAGGCCGGGGACCGGGAGCGGGCCCTGGAGACCGCGCTCGCCCAGATCGAGCGGCAGTTCGGCCGCGGCTCCGTCATGCGGCTTGGTGACGACGCCCGCGCGCCCGTCGAGGTGATCCCGACCGGGTCGATCGCGCTGGACGTCGCGCTCGGCATCGGCGGCCTGCCCCGCGGCCGGATCGTAGAGATCTACGGACCGGAGAGCAGCGGCAAGACGACGCTGGCCCTGCACGCGGTCGCGAACGCCCAGAAGGCCGGCGGCATCGCGGCGTTCATCGACGCCGAGCATGCGCTCGACCCCGACTACGCGAAGAAGCTCGGCGTCGACACCGACGCCCTGCTGGTCTCCCAGCCGGACACCGGCGAGCAGGGGCTGGAGATTGCGGACATGCTGATCCGTTCCGGCGCGATCGACGTCGTCGTGATCGACTCGGTCGCCGCCCTGGTGCCGCGGGCCGAGATCGAGGGCGAGATGGGCGACAGTCACGTCGGCCTGCAGGCCAGGCTCATGTCCCAGGCCCTCCGCAAGATCGCCGGGGCCTTGAGCCAGACCAAGACCACCGCGATCTTCATCAACCAGCTGCGCGAGAAGATCGGCGTGATGTTCGGCTGCATGTCCGCGGGCACCAGGGTCACGCTGGCCGACGGCACTCAGGAGAAGATCGGGAAGATTGTCAACCAGCGCCTGGATGTAGAGGTGCTCTCCTACGACCCCGATTCTGGCGAGATTGCCCCGCGCCGGATCGTCAACTGGTTCGACAACGGCAACGCCGAGCGTTTCCTGCAGTTCACCGTGGCCAAGTCCGGCGGGAACGGCCGGGCGCAGTTCGCGGCGACCGAGAACCACCTGATCCAGACCCCGGGCGGCTACCGGCCGGCCGGGGAACTGCGGCCCGGCGATCGCGTCATCGCGGCGGAGCCAAGGCTGCTGGGCGATCAGCAGATCCAGCTGATCCTGGGCTCGCTGATGGGCGACGGCAACCTCTCGCCGAACCGGCGCGGCCGGAGCGGCACCAGGTTCCGGCTCGGCCACGGCGCCAGGCAGGCGGCCTACCTGGACTGGAAGGTCTCGATGCTCGGCAACGTCGGATGCTCGAGGACGACGAACGCCAAAGGCGCGGTTTTCGCTGACTTCATGCCGCTGCCCGAGCTGGCCGAGCTGCACGATGCGGTCTACTTCGGGGATGGCAAGAAGCACTTGAGCTGGGATTACCTGAAGGCGCTCACGCCGCTGGCGCTGGCCGTCTGGTACATGGACGACGGCAGCTTCGCCGTGCGGTCCAACGGTGTCCAGGCGCGGACGCAGGGCGGCTCCGGGCGGATCACACTGTGCGTCGAGGCGATGAGCCCCGGCAGTCGTGACCGCCTTGCGCAGTACCTGCGGGACACCCATAGCCTCGACGTGAAACTGGTCCAGAGCGGGGCGCGGCGCATGGCAGTGCTGGTGTTCACCACCGCGGCGAGCGCGAAGTTCCAGAAGCTGGTGGCGCCCTACATCCATCCCAGCATGGAGTACAAGCTGCTGCCGGATCTGCGCGGCCGGTTCGCGGTCGAGCCGGAGTTCGTGCCCCCCGAGATGCGCCCGCAGCCTGCCCGCGTCCTCGACATTCAGGTCAAGCCGCCGACGAGGTCGATGCGAAAGTTCGACATCGAGGTGGAGGGCGGTCACAACTATTTCGTCGACGGCGTGATGGTGCACAACAGCCCGGAGACGACCACGGGCGGGAAGGCGCTGAAGTTCTATGCCTCGGTGCGGATCGACGTGCGCCGGATCGAGACGCTGAAAGACGGCACCGAGGCGGTCGGCAACCGGACCAAGGCCAAGATCGTGAAGAACAAGATGGCCTCGCCGTTCAAGATCGCCGAGTTCGACATCCTGTATGGCATCGGGATCAGCCGGGAAGGCAGCCTGATCGATCTGGGCGTCGAGCAGGGGATCGTGCGCAAGTCCGGTGCCTGGTACACCTACGACGGCGACCAGCTCGGCCAGGGCAAGGAGAACGCGCGGAACTTCATGCGCGAGAACCCGGACGTGGCCAACGAGATCGAGAAGAAGATCAAAGAGAAGCTCGGGGTCGGGCCTCAGCTGAACGTCGACGTGACGCCGCCGGCCGAAAGGCCGACGACGCGGCCGACGCTCGGGGTGGTCACGGACCGGGGCGGTGTCCGGTAGGCGCCGCCGGGCGACCGGGCCGAATCGGCCCCCCGCCGGGCTGGGTGAGCCAGCGCAGGTTCCTCCGGCTGACCCGGAGTCGGCCGCCCGGCTGATCTGCCTGCGGCAGCTCAGCGTGGCACCGCGGACGCGAGCCCAGCTTGCCGACACGCTTCGCAAGCGCGGCATTCCGGAAGCGGCGGCCGAGACCGTCCTCGCCAGGTTCACCGACGTAGGCCTGATTGACGATGCGACCTTCGCCAGCGCCTGGGTGGAATCCCGGCACTACGGCCGCGGCCTCGGCCGGCGGGCCCTGGCCGCCGAGCTCCGCCAGCGCGGCGTGGATCGCGGCGACATCCAGGCCGCGGTGGGAAGCCTGAGCCCGGAGACCGAATTGGCTACGGCCCGCGCACTGGTCCAACGTCGGATGGCGGCCACGGCGGGGCAGCCGGCCGAAGCCAGGTTCCGGCGGCTAGCCGGGATGCTGGCCAGGAAGGGCTACGCAGCGGGAATGGTCTATCAGGTTGTCCGTGACGCTCTTGCCGAAGAGAGTGAGCGAGGCGCAGGCCACGGCCTGGGAGCGGGCGACAGTCTGGAGGACGAATTGCTCGCGGCCGAGGATGAGGCTGAGCGAGCCGACCTCGGCAGCGGCTGACGGCCTGGCTCAGCCACGTCTCCGCGGAGGCTCTACACCAGCCGACTCGCCGCGCCCGCGGACTCGCTGGTTCCGCTCTCGCCCAGAATCTATTAGTCAATTACTCAGTCGTATTGACCGAGTAGTTGACTAATAAAAATAGCTTCCAAATTGATCGGCCGGCTGCTGTGGTTGCGGAGCAGTCGGGGGCCAGCGGGGTTGGAGGGACTGCTGACCAAGTAGCCGCGGCGGTCGGCGGCCGGCGGGCGTGGTGCAGGACGTAGCGGGCGTGGTTCGGGAGGTGGCGGGCGTGTTTCGGGAGGTGGGACCGGCCGTCGCCGATCGCTGCCGGATGTGGTCGGCGAATCCCGGCTCAGGAGGGCGAGCGGTCGCGGCCGGGGCTGGGCGCCGGAGGGGAGCTTGACCCTTCTGCCAGTCCCGGCTTAGCCTCACGGACAGTGAGGATTACTCCGCGCAAGCGGATGATGAGCAGCAGGTGAATAACGATGAACAGCCGGGTCGTGCGAGCGATTGGCCACCGCGCGTCCTGGCGTCAGTATGTTTGCGGGCTGGGCCGCATCGCGGCCGGCGTCATTGAGCAGGGCGGATAGCCCGGAAAGGATCGCGTACGCACGACAAGGTTCGCCGCCCGTCTGGGCAGGCGATGCCGGGCCTGCGCCTCGCGGCGCCGGTCCACTGCCGTGCTGTGCGCGGAAGGGTGCTCCCGGCCGCGCGGTAACCCTCGCTATGGCGGATTCCGCGACATCCGTTCGCTGATGTCAGGAGTCTTACCGGCGGGAAGGGGCGCGCAGTGGGAATTGGCATCGCAGTGGTCCTGGTGATCGTCGCGGTCCTCGCTCTGGTCGCCGCCGTCGCCGCGGTGATGGTCATCGTCCGCCTGTCGGCTCGCCTCCAGCGAACCGGCGCGGCCGTCCCGGGGCCTGCGGTCGCCGCGAAGGCTGACGATCCCGTGCAGGCAGACGTTCCCGTGCAGGTTGATGTTCCCGCGCAGGCTGTCGTACCCCGGCAGGCGATGGTGCCTGGTGAGGCCGCGGCGCCGGAGCAGGCCTCCGTGCCTAGGCAGATCGCTGTTCCCGCGCAGGCCGACGTTTCCGCGGAGGCTGACATTGTCGGGCAGGCCGCCGCGATGGGGCGAGGCGCCGTTCCCGTGCCGGTCGCGGTTCCCCGGCAGGGGGCAGCGGCCGGTCAGGGGGCAGCGGCCGGTCAGGGGGCAGGGGCCGGGCAAGTTGCGGTTGCTGGGGCGGGAGCCGTTCCCGCGCAGGGGGCTGCGAGCAGCGCCCCGGCTGGAACGGCCGATTCGGGCCGGTCCGCCTTGCTCGCCGAGGCTGAGGCCGAGGCGGCCGCCATTGTCAGGAAGGCCGCGGACGCGGATCAGCGGGCCGCGGCCGCCCGGCTGGAGCTGGACGAGGCAGTCAGGGCCGTCACCGCCGAACTGCGTCAGCTCCGCAGCGATCTTGAGCGGCGCGAGGCCAGGATCGCCGAGCGGGAACAGCGGCTGGACGACGAGACGCGCCGGATAGACAAGCTGGCGACCGATATTGACGAGATGCGGCGGCAGCTCGACGCCCGGCGGGCGGACCTCGAGGAGCTGGCGGCGCAGAACCAGGCCGAGCTGGAACGGGTCGCCGGGCTTACCGCCGAGCAGGCGAAGAGCGAGCTCGTCGCCACGATCGAGCAGCAGGCCAAGCGCGAGGCCGCAGTGATCGTCCGGCAGATCGAAGGCGAGGCCAAAAAGGAGGGCCAGCACCGGGCCAGGAAGATCGTGACGCTGGCGATCCAGCGGGTGGCCAGCGAGCAGACCAGCGAGTCAGTGGTATCGGTGCTGCACCTGCCCGCCGATGACATGAAGGGCCGCATCATCGGGCGCGAGGGCCGGAACATCCGCGCCTTCGAGACCGTCACCGGCGTCAACCTGATCATCGACGACACGCCAGAGGCTGTGCTGCTGTCCTGCTTCGACCCGGTGCGCCGGGAGGTCGGGCGGCTCACCCTGGAGCGGCTGGTCGCCGACGGCCGGATCCATCCGCAGCGGATCGAGGAAGCCTACGAGCGGAGCCGGCAGACGATCGAGGAACAATGCGTCAGGGCCGGCGAGGACGCGCTGATCGACCTCGGCATCACCGACATGCACTCTGAGCTGACCCAGCTGCTCGGCCAGCTCAGGTACCGCACCTCCTACGGCCAGAACGTGCTCAAGCACCTGATCGAGTCCGCTCACATCGCGGCGATGATGGCCTGCGAGCTTGGCCTCGATCCGGCCCTGATGAAGCGCGGCACCTTGCTGCACGACATCGGCAAGGCGCTGACCCACGAGGTACAAGGCAGCCACGCGCTGATCGGCGCCGAGATCGCCAGGCGGTACGGGGAGAGCGAGGACGTGGTGCACGCGATCGAGGCGCATCACAACGAGGTCGAGGTCCGAACGGTGGAAGCGGTGCTGACGCAGGCAGCCGACGCGATCAGCGGCGGCCGCCCCGGCGCCCGGCGGGAGTCGCTCGAGGCCTACGTCAAGCGCCTGGAACGGCTGGAGCAGATCGCCCAGGCCCAGCCGGGCGTGGAGAAGGTCTTCGCGATGCAGGCAGGCCGCGAGATCCGGGTCATGGTCAAGCCGGGCGCGGTCGACGACATCGGCGCCCAGGTGATCGCCAGGGACGTCGCCAAGCAGGTGCAGGACGAGCTGACCTACCCGGGCCAGATCCGGGTCACCGTGATCAGGGAGTCCCGGGCCACCGAGTACGCCCGGTAGCGACGCGCCCCGTGAGGCGAGCGATACCTACACAGTCAGCTTGACCTCGGGCACGCCGGGCGGAGAGAACCCGAGAATCTGGCCGTAGAACGACAGCTCCGCCTCGAGCGAGGTCACCATCGAGTCGGCCCGCCGGAACCCGTGCGACTCGCCCTCGAACGCGATGTAGGCGTGCCGGATGCCGTGCGCGGCCAGGTCGGCGGCGATGCTCTCGGACTGCTGCGGCGGCACGACCGGGTCCTCCAGTCCCTGCAGCAGCAGCACCGGGCACGTGTTGTCGTTGATATGCCCGACCGGCGCGCGCTCGGCGTACACGGTGTCGAATCCCGGCAGCGGCCCGATCAGCCCGTTCAGGTAACGCGACTCGAAGTCGTGCGTGATCTCGGCGAAGCCGCGCAGGTCCGAGACCCCGTAGTAGGAGACCGCGGCGCTGAAGACCGGATCGCTGGCCGCGCCGGTGGTGACCGCGGCCAGCGCCGTCCAGCCGCCGGCCGAGCCGCCACGAATGCCCAGCCGCTCCCCGTCCGCCTCGCCCTTCCTGGCCAGGGAGCGCGCGGCCTCCTTGGCATCGGCGACGTCGACCACGCCCCACTCGCGGTTCAGCCGGCTGCGGTACAGCCGGCCGTACCCGGACGAGCCGCCGTAGTTGACGTCGATGATCCCGATCCCGCGGCTGGTGAAGTACGCCTTCTCCAGGCTCAGCCGGGCGGTCACGTGCCCGGTCGGCCCGCCGTGCACCCACACGATGTAGGGCGGGCGCTCGCCGGTCATGCCGGTGACCTCGGGGTTGCCTGGCGGGTAGATCAGCGCGTGCACGACCCGTCCGTACGGGCCTTCCAGCTCCTCCGGCCGGGGCACGGGCAGGTACCGGCGGTCGGGCAGGTCGCTGATCTCGGACCGCAGCACGTCGCAGGAGCCGGTCGCCGGGTCGATCCTCAGGACCGAGTTCGGTTCCAGCGGGGCGCCGCCGACGGCCACGATCGTGCTGCCGTCGGCGCAGATGCCGTCGAGGATGTCGGTGAACGGCAGGTCCAGGTCGGTCAGCTCCGAGGTCTCCGGGTCGAGCAGCCCGAGCCGGGCGCCGCCCCGGCCGTGCCGGACCGCGAGCCGGCCGTCGGCCAGCATCCCGAACGGCCGGGCCCCTAGCTGCCAAAGCGGGTCGGCGAACTCCTCGTCGGCCGGGTAGAGCGCCTGCGGCGGGATCCCGCCCAGGCCGATCTGGTAGACGTTCCACCAGCCGGTCCAGTCCGTCGCGACGTACAGGCTCTGGTTGTCACGCCACAGCGGGGCCAGGACCGACTCGCGGTTGCTGCCCTTGATCAGCCGGGCCTTGCCCGGCTTGCCGCCATCCAGCGGCGCGACCCGCAGCTCGGTACCGTCCCACGGCATGTGCGGGTGATTCCAGCAGATCCAGGCCAGCCACTGCCCGTCAGGGGACGGCGTCGGGAAGGCGAAGAAGTCGAAGCCGGTCACCAGCACGCGGATGGCGGCGGCATCGGTCCCGGCCGACCCGTCCAGCGGCACCGCGACGATCGCCCTGGTCACCTTGCCGCCCTGGTGGCGCTCCCGGACGCACCACACCTCGGTCCCGTCCGGCGAGAGGGCGAAGTCCGCGTACCGCAGGGCGCCGGCCTCCAGCGCCGCCGCGGCGCCGGCCGGGCGGCCGGTTCCGGCGGCCGGGGTCTGGATCGAACTGCCCGGCGCGGAAGGATCGGGGGTCAGGGCAACGGGCTGCCCGGTGCCCCCGGCGAGGGCGGCGCCGGCCAGATAGAGCCGCTGATCGGACTGGTTTGCGAACACCACCGGGACCTGACCGCCGCTGGCGCTGTCATCTCCGGCCGCGGCGAGGGCGGCGGCCGCGGCCGGGGTGCTGACGGGCAGGTACGACAGTCCGCCGTACTCGTGCACCCGGGTTCTGGCCGCCCACGGCGCGGGCAGCAGCGTCACCAGATCGCCGTCAGGCCCGCAGCGGACGATCGTGGTCCGGCCGGATTCCCCCGGGCGGTCTTCCTGCCACCACACCTGGTCGCCGCGAACGGTCGGAAACGCGAGCCTGAGGCGTCCGCCGGCCACCTCGGCCGCGCTGATCGGGGACGGCCAGCTGCCATACGGCATCCGGCGGACGGTATGACCAGCCTCGCGGCCAGGTTCACCCGGACCGTCCTGGCCGCCTGAGGCGTCGGGGGTTGTGCCCGGCTGGCCTGGATTATCTGGCCCAGCCGCGCTGCTCGGCCCCCCGGTCTCGCCCGTCCGCGCGGTCACGTTTTCCGTCATAGGGCTATCGTGCCCTACCCGGCTCGCTCGGTTCGCGCCGATTCCTGACAACCGGCCGCGATCCTGACCGCGGCCGTCCTGATCAGCCGCGATAGGGGAATCCGGGCAGGCCGGCCACGCCGGCCTGGCAGCAGAACAGCGCGCCGGCGAACCGCCCGGGGCCGGCGGCGGTGGTGATGTACAGCTGGTCGAGCCCGGGCCCGCCGAAGGCGCAGCTCGTCACGTTGGCGGCCGGCATCCGGGCCACGCTGGTCAGCCGGCCGGCCGGGTCGTATCGCTGGACGACGCCGCCGCCCCAGACCGCGACCCAGACGCCGCCCTCGGCGTCGACCGTCAGGCCGTCCGGCATGATCTCGCCCGAGCCGAGCGAGACGAACGGCCGGCGTTCGCCCATCTGACCGCTGGCCAGGTCGTAGTCCAGGACATCGACCCGGTAATCCAGCGAGTCGGTGTAATACATCAGCGTGTCGTCCGGGCTCCAGCCGAGCCCGTTGGAGATGCCGAGCCCGGTCAGCAGCTCGGTGACCGAGCCGTCCGGGTCCAGGCGGTAGAACGAGCCCTTGCCCGGCGTCTCGTCGGCGGCCATGGTGCCGGCATAGAACCGGCCCGCCCGGTCACATTTGCCGTCGTTCATCCGGGTGTCCGGCTGCCCGGGCGCCGCGGCCAGCTCGGTGACGTCGCCGGTGAGCGGATCCAGGGCCAGGAACCCGTTACCCGCGGCGACGGCCAGACCGCCGCCGGCCCTGGTGACGACGGCGCCCGCGGGCTGGCCGACATCCCACGACGAATGCACGCCGGCCGCGCTCAGCCGGTGCACCCGGGCGGCCGGGATATCCACCCAGTACAGCGACTGCGTCTGGGGGTCCCAGCACGGTCCTTCGCCGAGTTCCGCGGCCGGGACGTCGACCTTCTCGGGGTCCAGGATGATCAGATCGGCGGCGTGCTCGGTCACGGCGACTCCTCGGCTCGCTGTCGGCTGCGTCTACCCTATGGAGCATGCCTGGCGCAGATGGTCAGCGGACCTTCGATATCCGCACCTACGGGTGCCAGATGAACATGCACGACTCCGAGCGGCTCGCTGGCCTGCTCGAAGACGCTGGGTATCAGCGCGCCCCCAGCGGGGAACCCGCGGACGTGGTCGTATTCAACACCTGCGCGGTCCGCGAGAACGCCGATAACCGGCTCTACGGCAACCTGGGCCATCTGCTGCCGGTCAAGCAGTCCCGGCCGGGGATGCAGATCGCCGTGGGCGGCTGCCTGGCCCAGAAGGACCGGGCCGGCATCGCCGAGCGGGCGCCCTGGGTCGATGTCGTGTTCGGCACGCACAATATCGGCTCGCTGCCGGCCCTGCTGGAGCGGGCGCGGGTCCAGGAGGCCGCGCAGGTCGAGATCGCCGAGTCGCTGGAGCGGTTCCCCTCGGTCCTGCCCGCCCGCCGCGAGTCGAGCTACTCGGCCTGGGTGGCCATTTCGGTGGGCTGCAACAACACGTGCACCTTCTGCATCGTGCCCAGCCTCCGGGGGCGGGAGGAGGACCGGCGGCCGGGCGACGTGCTGGCCGAGGTCCGGGCGCTGGCGGAGGACGGCGTCCTCGAGGTCACCCTGCTCGGGCAGAACGTGAACTCCTACGGCGTGGGTTTCGGTGACCGGCTGGCGTTCGGCAAGCTGCTGCGGGCCTGCGGCGGGATCGACGGGCTGGAGCGGGTGCGCTTCACCTCGCCGCACCCGCGGGACTTCACCGACGACGTGATCGCCGCCATGGCCGAGACGCCGAACGTGATGCCGCAGCTGCACATGCCCTTGCAGTCCGGTTCCGACGCGGTGCTGCGGGCCATGCGCCGCGCCTACCGGCGGGAGAAGTACCTGGCCATCCTCGACCGGGTCCGGGCGGCCATGCCGGACGCCGCCATCACGACCGACATCATCGTGGGCTTCCCCGGCGAGACTGACCAGGACTTCGAGGACACGCTCGACCTGGTCCGGCAGGCGCGCTTCGCCGGGTCGTTTACATTCCAGTACTCGCCGCGCCCGGGCACCCCGGCCGCGGGGATGGACGGGCAGGTACCCGCCACGGTGGTTGCCGAGCGTTACCAGCGGCTCGCCTCCCTGGTGGAGGACGTCTCGCTGGCCGAGAACGAGGCGTTCACCGGCCGTGAGGTGGAGGTGCTGGTGGCCGAGGGCGAGGGCCGCAAGGACGGCGCCACGCACCGGCTGTCCGGCCGCGCCCGGGACAACCGGCTGGTGCACTTCGCCCCGGGTGACACCACGCCGCGCCCGGGAGACCTGGTCACCACGACCGTGACCCGGGCGGCCCCGCACTACCTGGTCGCCGACGGCCACCCGCGCGCGGTGCGGCGGACCCGCGGGGGCGACGCCTGGCAGGCCCGCGCGGACGGGCTCGCCCCGCCCCCCGCGGACGCCCCGCCGCC
>JBPCKO010000350.1:0-9953 GCA_051004215.1 Streptosporangiaceae bacterium
GGTTCCGCTTGCGGGCAGCCGTGGGCGGCGCGGATGGGCGATCACTTCGACGCTGCGGATGCGATCTCCGAACGAGGCAGTGGCCGGTGGCTGGTTCTAGACCGTGCCCGGAGTTGTGGCTGACACGACGACCGGGCGCTCGGGAGACCCGGGCCGCGAAGCGAGCCGGCGGCGGGCCCTGGAACCGATCCATAGCAGGCCGGCGGCTGCGGCGAGCAGCAGCGGCTGCACCAGCCAGTAGACCCACCAGTGGACGGTGTCCAGACCGTTCTTGCCGCCGAACGCAGTTTTCCCGACCTGGGCGATGTCGGCGGTCTGCCAGGCCAGTGCGGCGTACCACACCAGCCCGGCGAGCAGGGACTGCCGCCACCCGAACCCGAAGATGAGCCCGATCAGCAGGGCGAGCGGGAGACCGATCATTGCAGTCATGGCGTGGAGTCCTCTCGTTTGCTACTCTGTGATGCAGAGTATAACTCTTACTCTGCGCTCCAGAGTTACGATTGTCAAGGAATGGCCCATGGACCCGTTGTCGGCGGAGCTCGCTCTCAGCGAGACGGCGGCGGCAAGGCGGCGCGTGACGTCGGCAGCCCGGACGGCGATGACGGTGCCGTTGCGGCTGCTGGCGCTTGCGTGGATCGTGCTCTGCCCTACCGTTCTGCTGGTCGGGCGGAATCACCTCGCGCCCTTTGTCGGGTTGTCGCTGCTGGCCGTCACGGCCGTAGCGTGGCGGCGCTATGAGCGGATCGCCGCTGCGACCGGGGTCAGGGCACGCCTGTGGCCCTGGGTCGTGGTCGCGATTGTCGCCCTGGCCGGCGGAGCCACCGCGTCGCGCGGCGGGACACAGCTCGGACTGGCCTGGCTGAACGAGGCTGGCCCCTTCGTGGTGAACGCGCTCGTACTCGCGTGCCTGGCCTGGCTCATCCGCAGTCGTGCCCTGGCAGCGGGAACGGCGGCCATGGCGGCCATCTCGGTCGCGGTCCCCGCTGTCGTGAGCGGCAACGCGGCAGTTGCGGCACAGCTGGCGGCTTACGCCACCGTGCTCCTGGCCGCCTCGGCGATGATGGCCCGGTGAACGAGCACCCCATCCATGACATCGACGACGACGTCCACCAGCGCGTGCGACTCGGGATCCTCGCCTCGCTGCATGGAGTGGCGAAAACAGACTTCACCCACCTCAAGACCACCCTCGGGGTAACCGACGGCAACCTCGGCCGCCACCTTCAGGCCCTGGAGGAAGCCGGCCTCATCAGCCAGCACAAGTCCACCGGCGGCGGCCGCCCGCGCACCTGGGTCAAGATCACCAGCAAAGGCCGGCACGCCCTCCGCGCCGAAGTACGCGCCCTGCAACGCCTCCTCGGCGCCCTCGACGACCCCGCCGCTCAGACCCCCGATCACCGGGACCCCGACGAAGCGCGAACCTGACCGACCGGCATCTACCTGCAGCTCGCCGCCATCGGCACCGTGCTCATCGCATCCGCCAGCGCCTGCGCAAGCTAGGCCGCCGGCAGCACCCCGGACCGGGCCACAGCCACCCCGGAGACGCCCGGCCAGCCGCACCGGCCGGGGCGGCCCCGCCACCGCAAGAAAGGGCTTGCCCCGCCAAAGGTCTCGGGAGACCGGCGGGGCAAGATCTGCCATCGGCGGCTGCGCCACGCCGGGGGACGTGGGCGACAGCAAAGCGGCCATCTATGGCAGGCTCCCGCGATACCCAGCATCGGACATGTCTGGCCGCATAACCCGCCAATTCCGCCGCCGGCGGTCGGCCGCCGATTGGGGACATCCCGGCCAGCGCCATCGCGAGCGTAGAAAAGATCCCCATCGCTATCGGCAAGGCGGCAACCTGGAACGGCCTCGACCCGTATGAGCATCCGGCCGGCCACGGACTCGGTCAAGTCGAAGGCCGGCCGACGGAGGATCGGTTTGCCGTCCCAACTCGTCACGCTGCTGCATGCTCCCCAGGCCGACTAGGCAGGTGAGCGGGCGCTGGCGCGGCAGCTCTGGCACGACCAGGGCTGGGTCTTCGCCAGCCCGACCGGCCAGCCGAACAACCCGCGCACTGACTACAACGAGCGGAAGCGGCTGCTCAAAGAGGCCGGCCTGCGCGAGGCGAGGTTGCACGACGCCAGGCACACCGCAGCGACCGTGCTGCTCGTCTTGCGCCAGCCGACGCCGACGGTGATGTCGCTGATGGGCTGGTCCAGCCAGTCCATGGCGGCCCGGTACCAGCACGTGACCGACGCGCTGCGCAGTCAGGTGGCCAGCCAGGTCGGGAACCTGATCTGGACGTCACCTTCCGACTCGGGCAACCAGGACGGACTGGTTCCGCGGCCCGATCACCGCCGTCCTAGCCGCCTCAACAGCGGTGGAGGTGGGATTTGAACCCACGGAAGGATTGCTCCTTCACACGCTTTCGAGGCGTGCGCCCTCGGCCACTAGGCGACTCCACCGCCGGAGAGCCTACCCGAATCGGAGCCTGCGGCACGACCTACGCCGATCTGGGTACGCGCATAAGCCGTGAATTGGTCTCAGCATCTGGGCAGAATCCGCGCCAAGCGGGGGGTGAGCCAGCGGCGAGCCGGCGGCGGCTACGGAGTCGGGGGGCGGGCAGTTCCGGAGCGGAGGCGGGTGAAGAACGCGGACAGCAGCTCGCCGCAATCCGCGGCGAGGACGCCCGGCAGGACCTCGACCGGCGGCCCGAGCCTGGGATCCCGCACCACGTCCCACAGGGAGCCGGCCGCGCCGGCCCGGGGATCGGGCGCCCCGTAGACGAGGCGACGGATCCGGGCGCTCAGCAACGCGCCGGCGCACATCGTGCAGGGTTCCAGGGTCACGACCAGGGTGCATCCGTCCAGCCGCCAGGACCCGGCGGCCCGAGCCGCCGCCCGGATCGCGACGATCTCGGCGTGGGCGGTCGGATCCGCGGTGGCCAGGCACTCGTTGCGGCCCCGCCCGATGACCGCGTCGCCGGGGCCCAGCACTACCGCGCCGACCGGAACGTCAGGCCCGGCGCCCGGGCCAGCCGAACCGGCCGAGCGAGTCGGCCCGGCGGCCCCGGCGGACCGAGCCTCGTCCGGACCAGCGGCCAGGTCCAGCGCCTGCCGCATGGCCGGCTCGAAGGACGCCCAGTAGCCGGGCCGCCCGCCCGCCCCGGGCCCGCCGTCCGCCGGGCCGTCACCAGTCACTTCAGCCACGGCTGACATTCTCCTGCCCGCAGCCCTCCGAACCTCCGGCGGGTGCCGGACACCACCGGCCGGGCCGCGATTCACTGGACGGTGAGCGACTCCAGCGCACGGTCGAACGCAGGGCCGAGGCCGACCCGGCGGGCCAGGCTGGCCAGCACCTCGTCAGGAAAGAGGTCCAGGTCGCCGGACAGTACGCACAACTCCATCTCGTCGACGCCGAGGTCGGCCAGGATGGACATGTCCCCGGCGGGCAGCACCTGGTCCAGATCCTCGTCATAGGGGACGGGGATGTCGAGATACTCGAGCACCTGCTTAGCCAATGGCCAGTCCACCGACGCGGTCAGATCGGACAGGAACACCGAGACATGGCTGCCGGCCACCCGGGCGATGACGAAGAAGTCGTCCCCTACCGCGATGAGCCCGAAGACCATGCCGATGCTCGGCTGCTGGCGGAGCGCGCGGATGACGGAATCGAAGCTCTCGATCACCGCGACCGGGAGCACCTCGGCCTCCCAGGCGCTGTCTTCGCGGTAGACCGCAATGCAGAAGTCCCCGCTCGTCACCTCGGCCACAGTCAGGTCTCCGTCCGGCATCGCCGCGTTCTGGTCAGGTCGGCCGCGAGAGGCCGCCGTTCGAACGCCGACTCGCTGCAGCTAGAACAGTAACGGCTTTCGGCCGAGAATCGGCGTGGATGGGCCGGGCTGGGCGGCTGTTGAAGCTAAGGTTGCCTCAGCGGTTGTCTGCCATTGGTCAGCAATGGGTACTGGGCTATGCTGAGGGCGCGACGTTTCCAAAGGTCACGCGTGGTAGGGAGGTGATCGGGATGATGAAGAAGGTCCTGACCTGGGCTGCCATAGCCTTCGCGATCTACTACCTCGCTACTTCTCCTGACGGGGCCGCCAACGTCGTCACTGGTGCCCTGAACTGGCTGAAGTCCGCGGGCAATTCGCTGGCCACGTTCCTCAACCACGTAAAGCTGTAGCTGATGATCCCCACAGTCAGCGCTGAGAACGAGCCGGCTGAGGTCGCTAAGTACCTGCTCCCCAACGAGACGTGCGTAGCCATGGTCCGGCGCCACCCTGCGGTGCTCATCGTCCCGAGCGCCCAGGCGGTGGGCGGCCTGCTAGCCGCCTTCGCGCTGACCGCGACCCTGCTGCGCAACCACAGCCTGCTGATCTGGATCCTCTGGGGCCTGTGGGGCCTGCTGCTGCTCCGGCTGGTCTGGGAAGCGGTTAACTGGGCGGTCGATTACTTCGTCATTACCTCGAAGCGAATCCTGCTGACGTCCGGCGTATTCACGCGCAACGTCGCAATGATGCCGCTGAGCAAGGTAACGGACATGAGCTTCCGTCGGTCACTTACCGGCCGCATGTTCGGCTATGGCGATTTCGTGGTCGAATCCGCTAGTCAGGACCAGGCCTTGCGCACGATCGACCATATTCCGTATCCGGAAGACCTTTACCGCCGGGTCTGCGGGCGGATCTTCAACGCGCCGGTGGACAAGGACGAGGCCGAGTTCGAATTCGACCTGACCGAGAACCTCGGACCGCTGATCGAAGGCGCCGACGATGGCGAGACGCTCCTGCTCGGTCCGGACGACTCGGACGACTAGGTCCCGCCCCAGCTGCTCCGGTTCTCTCCCAGTCCTGCGGCCCGGTTCCAAGCGGCCCCAGTCCCGTGCCGCCGGATGCCCCATGCGATCCCAGTCCCGTGCGGCCGGATGCCCCCGCTGAGGCGGACACCCGGCCGCACGTTCCTGCCCGGCCCCCGGGCTCAGGCGGATCGCAGATCCGCGGTCAGTGCAGCAGCCGCAGCGTGTTGGCCGCGTCGTCGACGTAGTACACGCCGCTCGCGTGCGGAGCTACCACCAGGCCGAACAGCGCGCCCGCACCCGGCGGGCTGCCGGAACGGTCGAGGAATCGCGAGGCGACCTGGACGCCGCGCGGGCTGGTGTCGACGATCTTGCCGTTCCCGCCGTTGACGGTCAGGACGTCACCGCCCGGTGCGACCGTGAGGCCAAGCGGCGCGTTCAGCCCGCCGCCTGAGGTGAGCACGTGACCGGTCCCGGCCGACGTCCGCCGGGCCAGGGCCCGCGGAATCCACGTGACCCGGTTCAGCCCGGTGTCGGCGACGTACAGCGTGCCGTTCCTGCTCAGCCCTAGACCGGTCGGCCCGACCACGAACGCGGCCGGATCGGTGCGCTCGTAGAAGCCCGACCCGACCTTGGTGACGGAGCGGATCGCGGGCAGCTGGCCGCGATGGAACGAGATCACCAGGCGGAGCACCGTCCCGCGGTGCACGACGTGCCCGTTCGCGGCCACCGTGCCGTTGAGCGCGTTGCTGACGAACAGCGCCGCCCGGTGCCGGTAACTCACCGCGGTGGCATCCCACGGCCCGTTGATGCCGTGCCCGCTGAAGATCTTGCGCACGGTGCCGTGACTGTCCAGTACGAACAGGCACCCGGGCGACGACGTGGCGGCCTGGCCGTTCCTCGACGGCAGGTTCCCGACGATCACCCAGCCGTGCACCAGCACCAGCCCGGTGGTCAGGCCGATTCCGCCCCGGCACCGCCCGGGCAGCGATGACCTGGTGATATGCGCGAACACGGTCCGGTGCCCGCCCGGGCTGATCTGCACGATCGTCGACCCGGTGCCCTGCAGGTTCTTAGCGTTGTTGAAGTTGCTGACCAGGATGCTGCCGCGGTGCAGGCGGCCCTGGTTGTGCCGGACGACGACGATCCCGTAGGGATTCACGTCACCGTTGGCGGGCACGGTCGAGGCGACCATGCCCGTGTGATGGAAGCGTCCGATGAACGAGGAATGGCCGTGCGACGCCGCGTTGGCCGCTGTCGTCGCTGCCAGTCCCGCCCCGCTGACGCCGGTCAGGCCGGCGGCCGCGAGTGCGAGCCCGCGAGTCCATCTCATGAGATCGTCCTTCCGTTCGGAAACCACAGATCCGCAGACGGGCATGCGGCGACTTGGCGTCGTCCCAGCCCTCTGGGAACACGGGCCGCGCCGGCGATCGGTTCACCCCGCGCCGGTCTGGGCGAAATCACAGAAGATACAGACGAGGGGCCAGAACTCCCGCCCGACCAGCCAGCGCTGGCCAGAACCCGCGCAGGCGGCACGAACCACAACAAGACGACCGCCGGCCGGGCGCCGGCCTTGTACCGGACGCCTATCGTCGGAGACATGGACGAACCAGACCGGCACGAACTCGGCGCAACCGCCGAGGAGGACCGGCCCGGTGACCCGCCGTGCCTGCAGCGCCGGGTCTGCCCGGGCTGCGGCTCGGTCGCCGACGAGGACCCGCCGACGACGTGCCTGGCCTGCGGAACCGACCTGCCGGGCGACTAATCACCCGGGCGGCCGGCCCGGCTCGCCGTTGACAGGCCAAGGTGAATTTGCCAGGCTCGCTCGGCATGACCTCGTGGCGTGACTTCAGGACATCGCAGCCCGAGCTAGCCGAGCCGGGCACCGAGCTGCTGTACCACTTTGGCGTGGGCCTGGCGTTCCTGAGCACGGTGCGCGCCGACGGCGGTCCTCGGGTGCACCCGATCTGCCCGCTGATCACGACCGGCGGCCTTTACGCGTTCATCGTTCCCTCGCCGAAACGGCGGGACCTGCACCGCGACGGGCGGTACGCCATGCACACGTTCCCGCTCGAGGACAACGAGGACGCGTTCTACCTGACCGGGACCGCGCGGCCGGTCGCGGACGGCCATCTGCGGGCCGCGCTGGCGCAGCAGTTCGCCGCCGAGCGCGCCAACTTCGGCGTCCCGGCGCCGGGTCAGGATCAGGAGCTGTTCGAGTTCGAGGTCGAGTCCGCGATGCTCACCCTGACCACCAGTCACGGCGACCCGGAGCCCCAGCACACGATCTGGCGGGCGGCCTAGCCTGCGCTGGGTCCGTCGCTGGGGGCCGAAACCATTACCGTGAACTGGCAGCACGTCATGCGGGAGCGACGTGTCGTGCCGGTGGCCGGCTGGTAGGCGCTGAGCTGGCCGCCAGGACCCTGGTAGAAGAGCCAGCCGCCGCGGTCCGACCAGGCGGTCCTGGCGAACAGGAAGGCGCCCGACGACGGCACCAGGCGCGGCGCCGTTCGCGCGGAGCCGGTCCGGATCAGATAAAGCCGGACCCGGCCGGTGCCCAGCGGACGGGGCGCGGCGTAGGCGGCGATCATGGACCCGTTCGGTGATATCGCGCTGACCAGGTTGAACCCGGCCGGCACCCAGCCCGTGGTGCCACCCGGCGCCGGGAACGAGATCACCTTGCCGGTCACGACGTCGAGGACTCGCAGCATCCGGCACGTCTCGTAGCCGGCGTTCGGCTCGTACGGCGCGTTCGCGGCCGTGCTCTTCTCCGCGCAGCCGGTCCCGTAGGCGACTAGCCGGGGGCTGGCATCGAAGCCGGCCGCGAACCCCGGTACGTACGGCAGCGGCGCGGGCGCGCCACCGGGGCGCCAGAGCCCCAGGCCGGCCGGCGTGCTGAGCAGCAGGCCAGCGTCGGTACCCCGGACGGCCGGCAGCGCCGCCCCGGCGGGCAGGGTCACTGGCGCGCTGGGCGGGCCGCCGCTGATGGGCACGGTCCAGGCCCGGACCGGACCGCGCGTCGCGGCCCTGGAACGGAACAGCCAGAGCCGGCCCGGCTCTGCCGCCGGGGCGAAGAACGGAGTCGCCGCCAGCTCGCGCGGCCGGCTGCGCAGGTCGTCCCGGATGACGGTGGTCCCCTGGCCAACGTAGACGAACCAGTGGCCAGTCCTGACCAGCAGCGGCTGGAAGTCGCCGGGGGAGATCGCCGGCTGGCCGCTGCGGCTGATCCGGCCGGTGCCGAGGTCCTCCACCAGCGCCGGCGGCCCGCCATGGTCGAAGGCCGTCGGGCCGGACGGCCACATGAGCAGGCTGGTCCCGATGCCGGGGACCAGCGGCGGTGCGTGCGGGCCGGCCGGCCCGGCCTGGGCGGCCGGTCTCTGATCGGCCCGGGGGCCGGACGGCGCGGCCCGGGGGCCGCCGGCCAGGGCGAGGCCAGTGGTCACGCCGGCCACCAGCACGAGGACGCCGAAGATCACGATCGCGTACCGCCGGCGCTGGCGCCGGCGGGCCTCCCTGATCAGGTCCTCGGGCTGGACCTCGGTCTCCGGCCTTCGCCCCGGCGCGATCGTCATAGCGGCTCCAAGGACACCAGGTCGATGATCTCGGCCAGCTCGTCGGGCCGGTATCCGTACCGTCGCGCGACCGCGACCAGCTCGCGCGCCTTCGCGATCACCACGCTGCGCTGGGGCGCGATCCCGGTCACCGAGACGCCGCGGCCCCGGCGGAACTCGACCAGCCCTTCCTCCCGCAGCGTCCGCAAGGCCCGGAACACGGTGTTGGGGTTGACGCCGAGCACGGCCGCGAGGTCCTTGGCCGGCGGCAGTCGCTCCCCGGCCCCGGCCTCGCCCTCGGCGATTGCCCGCCGGATGGCCGCCGCGACCTGCTCATGCAGCGGCACCGGGCTGGAGTGGTCGATCTCGACCTGGGCGTTGGTGCTACTCACATTGGCATCATAACCCAGCCGGACTCGTCGCCGCTACCATGGCTGGCCCGGCCAGCGGGAACCGCGACGACCCAACCGGACAGTGACGGTACATGGAGCCGACTCTCAGAGCCCGGATACGGGCGGGCGACCCCGACGCGTTCGGTGCGCTGTTCGATCAGCACGCCAGGGCCGTCTACAACCTGGCGTTCCGGCTGACCGGCGACTGGTCAGCGGCGGAGGAAGAACCAGGCCGCCGCCGAGGCGCTCGGCGTTCCGGCCGGAACCGTCCGGTCGCGACTGTCCAGAGCCCGGCGCAAGCTGCGCGCCACGGCCGGGGACGGCGATGACGGCCGGGAACCAGCCGGCGGCTGCGGACAGGAAGAGGGTGGCCGCGCGAACGCGGCCCGGCCGATGCGGGAGGGAACCCGATGAACGCGAGCGACCCGCGCGCCCAGAGCGCGATGGCCGAGCTGGCAGCGCTGCTGCCGGTTCCGCCCGAGCGGGACCTGCCGCCCGGCCGGTGTCCTGCCCTCAAGGAGCACCTGATGACCGAAATCGCCTCGGGCCTTGCTGCAGCGAAGCCGCCCGCGCCGCCGCGGCACCCTCGTCGCCGCCCGGCCGTCGTCCTGATCACTGCGGCCGTGACCGCGGTTGCCGCTGCCGTGGCTGGCGTGGTATTTCTCGGCCGCTCCGACCGGAGCGGCGGGTCGGCCAGCCCGGCCGCCGTCCGCCTGCTGAGCGAGATCGCGACGATCGCGGCCCGCGGCCCCGCTGCTGACGTGCGAGATGGCCAGTACGCCTACGTCTCCAGCGAGGTCGCGTATACCGAGAGCAGCATGATCATCGGCCAGCCCGGCACGCATTCCAGGCTGGCGAAGCCGCATCTGCTCCAGGCCTGGACATCGGTTTCTGACCTGTGCCGTCCCGGCTTGCAGCGCGAGTACGGACGCGACATGAGGCTCGCCATGCGGGGCGTTTCCTGCCCGTACCGTGGCGCGCTCAACGACCCGACCTACCGGCTGCTGCAGTCCCTGCCGACCAGCCCCCGCGCCCTGCTGCACCTGATCGCGACCGCGGAGCGGGGGCACGGTCCGTCGCCCGCCCGGGAGGAATTCGTCACCATCGGCGACCTGCTCGGCGGCCCGGCGCCGCCGCCGGAGGTCGCCGCGGCGCTCTTCCCCGCCGCGGACCCGGGCCCCAAGGTCGTTGTCGTCCTGCCCGCGACAAACGCGACCGACCAGCCCCACGTCGCCAT
>JBPCKO010000351.1:0-5821 GCA_051004215.1 Streptosporangiaceae bacterium
ACCCCGACCCGGCCGGGCCGGGCCCGGCCGGCCAGCCGGGCCCTCCGCCGCCCCCGGCCCCGGCGCCCTGACCGGACCCCCCACCACGGCCGCACCGCGCCACCGGCACCCGCACGAACCACCCACAACGCCCGCACCGCCGACCACCGGCACACGCACGAACCACCCACAACGCCCGCACCGCCGGCCACCGCCCGCAGGAACCCCCACCTGGTCAGTCCAGCTTGAGCTTGCCCTCGTCGCCGGGCGTGCGGGGGCGCGGGAGCCGGTGCAGCATCGGCGGGATGCGGCGGCCGTCCGCCGGTGCCGACCGGCGCTCCTTCGTCCCGCGGCCGTTCGTCCCGCGGCCGGATCAGTCTTGCGGCAGCCTCGGGGCCACCGCGCGGCCGAGCCACAGTCCGGCCAGTCCGAGCCCGCCGCTGACCGCGAGCGTGATCGCGACGATGAGCGCGGCCACCGCGGGCAGCCCGGACATCGCCGCGATGACCCGCGCGGTCGCGCCGACCGGCATGCCGCGCAGCGCAGCGATCCACAGCGCCGTGCCCCAGCCGGCCGCGGCGATAAGCACCATGGCCGGACCGGTGACGCGCAGCCGCCAGCCGCCCCACCGCACCGCCAGCCCGGCCAGCACGCCGATCACGAACGGCATGAACCACAAGCCGGCCACCGCGGCCACCGCGACCGCGGCGGTGGCGCCGGCCGCGGCGAGCAGCCAGGCCACGGCCGGGCCGCGGTGCTGCGGGCGGTCGAACGAGGGCCGCAACGGTCGCGGCGGACTGGGCGGCCAGCCGACGGGGCTGCTCAGCCCGCCCAGCCGGTAGGAGCCGCGCTTGCCGAGCCGGTCCGCTTCTGACCGGCTGTACGAGCGGCTCACCGGGCGGTTCGCCTGCCTGCTCATCTGCTCCCCGCCTGCGGTCTGGCCGCCGTGCGGCGCCGCCTCAGCCCGGTCACGGCAGCAGCTCCCATCGAGTCTGCCCGGCGCTGGTCACGCCCGGCCGAGGCAGCAGCAGGTAGCCGCCGGCTCGCCAGCTGGCGGACATGTTCGCGTACCAGGGCGAGGCCGGGTTCTCGCTCGCACCGCCCGGATAGCTGAGTTCCGCCCCGATCCCAGTGTGGCCGGCCTTGGTCCCCCGGCGCGGCAGCCAGCTGATCATTCGCCAGCTGGCCGAACCGGCCCCGGCCGTGACCGCGGCCGGCCAGCTACCGGCACCGCGGCCCGGGGTGAGTACGGGAAGCTGAGACAGCGCGGTCACGCCGGCCGCGGGCAGCCGGTCCAGGGCCCACCCCGATGGCGGGCCGCCGAGCCGGGCGGTCAGCCGGGCCACCGCCGTGGCGAAGGCCGCCCGCAGCACGGCGGGCGCCCGCCGGACCGGGCCGCCCGGCGGCGTGAACGCCGGATTGCCCTGGTCCGTCAGCGTCCACTGGGCCAGCAGCCTGGTCAGGCCGAGCTGACCGGTCCAGACCCCGAGCCCGGCCGGGTCGATGCTGGCCGGCACCGCGCCGGCCCGCCACCACGGCCCGAAGACGGCCGACAGGTACGCGGCCCAGAACTGCGGCCAGATCGCGGCCGCCGCGGACCGGGCGCTGACCGTGCCGTTCCAGCCGCTGAGCACGGTGGCGGCGGACTGCTCGGCCGGGGTCAGCCTGGCGTGCCGGAGCGCGGCCAGCAGCTTCGGCGTGAGCCGCGCGGCCACCGGATCTTGCTGGCTGGTCTGCAGCATCGCCAGGGCCGACGGCCCCATCCGGGTCTTCCTGCCCAGTGCCACGGTGGCCTGCCCGGCCGCATCGGCCACGTCCAGCTCGTTCGATGTCGTGCCCAGGAAGTAAGGGTAGGTCGCGCCGACGGACCGCTGGCCCGCCGTCACGATCACATGCCCGGGCGGGTCGTACGCATGCGGCAGCGCTGCCAGCGGCACCACGCCGGTCACGTCGCCGACGCCGGTGCCCGGCAGCGGCAGCCACGGGGAACCGTGCCGGACGACCGGGTAGCTGCCCGCGGTGGCGGCGCCGATGTTGCCCTGGCGGTCGGCGTAGACGAACGTGAGCGCGGGCGAGCGCCAGCTGGCCAGCGCGGCCCTGAACTGGGCGAAGTTCCGTGCTGCGCCGAGGCCGGCCAGCACGGCCACGTCCGGCGTGCCCGCGAGGCCCGTCCAGTCAACCGCCAGGGTGCTTCCCTCGGTGGTCAGCACCGGGCCGTGCGCGGTCTGGTCGACGGTGAGCCGCCTGGGCGGCCCGCCGCGGACCCGGATGAGGTAGTGCAGCGCGCGCATCGGACGCCAGCGGCCGCGCCAGAAGTACTGGCCGGGCCGGGTCGCGCTGGTCCGCTCGGCGTAGAACAGCGCAGACTGGTTCTGCGCACCGGTCACCGTCCAGGCGATCCGCTCGTTGTGGCCGGCCAGGATGCCGGGCAGGCCGGGGATGGTACCGCCGGACACGTCATATCCGGGCGCGGCCACGGCGACCTGGAACCACGAGGAAGGAAGCTGGGCCGGGAGCGGACCGGTTCCCGCGAGCAGCGCCCCGCCGCCGGCCACCCTGGGCCCGTTCACCGCCCAGCCCGTCCCGGCGGCCAGGCGGGCCCCGGCCAGGCCCGCCGGCAGGCCCCGCATGGTCCGTAGCACCGCCGCGGCCGCCTCCGCCACTCCGGGCTGAACCGGCTGGCCCTGGGCCGCCGCGGTCTGCGCCTTCGTCGCGGCGCCCGCCGGGCGGTAGGGGCCGGCATCGAACGGCTGGCCGCTGCTGGCGGGCAGCACCGGGAACCAGGCCATGGTCCTGGCCAGGCCGAGGGACCTGACCAGCACGGCATAGTCGAGCGGGCTGGCGCTGCAGCCGAGCGACTGGCTGAGCAGACCCTGCACGGCCAGGCTGTCCACGGGCGTCCATGGTGCCGGGTAGACGCCGGTCAGCGTGAACTCCTCGGGCCACTGACCGCTGGCCCGCAGCTGGGAGAGGTAATCGTTGACGCCGGCTGCGTAGCCGGTCAGCATGGTCGCGGCGGTACTGTTCCCGCGCATGGCCGCCCACTCCCGCTGGGCCGTCCGGATCAGGCCGAGCTTCAGCTCGAAGGCGTCCGATCCGAGCGCGCGCGGGCCGAGCAGCGCGGACAGCGTGCCCTCGGCCAGCCTGCGCTGGACGTCCATCTGGGCCAGCCGGAACCTGGCGTGCAGGTAGCCGAGGGCCAGCATCGCGTCCGGCAGGTCCGAGGCCTCGATGCTCGGCACCCCGGCCGCGGTGAAGTAGACCAGGGCCGGGTGAGCCAGGCCGGGCAGGGTCAGCGGCTCGGATCGCGGCCGCCCGGCGCTCGACGCCGCGGCCCAGGCGCCGTGACCGGGAACCAGCGTCCGGCCCAGCCCGGGCAGGCCCGCGTATCCCACGCCGCAGAGCACGAGCAGTGCCGCGCTCGCGCACGCGGCCGCGGCGATATTGGCCGTCCGCCGCGCGAAGCGCCAGCGCGTGCGCCCCGCCAGCACGCGATTACCTCCGGATTCCGCTCTGCGATCGGCGAGCCCCTGGCCCGGGCTCCATCACTCTGCGGAATATGAGAATTACGCAGAGCAAGCAGAGTTAGTCACCGATGGTACGGCCTGGGACGCGCTCTGGCGGTCAGGTGAAAATGTGTGCCGTTTTGGCGCGGGCCGTACGTAGTGCGCCGCCCGTCCAGCGCTGCGCGGCCCGTCCACTGCTGTGCGGCCCACCCGGGCTGGGCCGTCGGTCAGATCGCCGTTTACCAGATCGCCGGATGCCGGTCTCGCCACGGCCGGGCCGCCTCGATCTGCGCGGACAGCGAGATCAGGGTCGCCTCGTCGCCGAGCCGCCCGGCCAGCATCACCCCGATCGGCAGGCCGCCGGAATTCCAGTACAGCGGCAGGCTGACGGCCGGCTGCCCGGAGATGTTGTACAGGGCCGTGTACGGGGTGAACCGCTTCTGCCGCTCGAAGTTCTCGGCCGGGTCAACCTCGTCGAAGTATCCGACCGGGACGGGCGGCGACGCCAGCGTCGGGCTGAGGAACGCGTCGCAGGCGTTCATCGTGGCCAGCGCCGGGCGCATCACGCCCTGCAGGTAGGCCTGCGCGAAGATCAGCTCGCTGGCCGAGATGGCCAGGCCCTTGCGGCGCAGGTACCTGGTCAGTGGCATTAGTTGCGCTTCCTGGTCCGGCTCGACCGGAGCCAGCGTGGCCATCGAGTACCACAGCAGCTCGAACTTCGGCACCGCGTCGGGCCCGAACGGCAGCTCCACGTCGACGACCTCGTGGCCGAGTTCGGCCAGCAGCTTACTGGCATCCTCGTAGGCCGCCACGCAGTCGTCGTGCACGACCGCGCCGGGCACCACGTTGGTCAGCGACCGGCCGATCCGCAGCTTGCCCGGGTCACCGCGGGCGTGCCCGAGAAAGGTCTCGCCGTCCGGCAGCGGCGGCACGAGGTACATGTCGCCCGGGTAGGAGCACGTCATCACGTCGAGCAGGGCCGCGGCGTCGGCGACGGTGCGGGCGATCGGCCCGTCGGTGGACAGGCCAGACAGGTCCGGCATCAGCGGCCCGCCCGAGATACGGCCGCGGCTCGGCTTGATCCCGAACAGCCCGCACACGCTGGACGGGATCCTGATCGAACCGCCGCCGTCGCTGCCCTGGGCGGCCGGCGCCAGGCCGGCCGCGACTGCCGCCGCGGCCCCGCCGCTCGACCCGCCCGCGGACCGCGACAGATCCCACGGCGTCCGCGCGGGCGGCCCGATCCTGGTCTCGGTGTAGCACGGCAGCCCGAACTCGGGCGTGGCCGTCTTGCCCGTGATGACGATGCCGGCCTTGCGCAGCTCGGCCACCACATAGTCGTCCTCGGGCGCGATCGTGTCGGCGAAGATCGCGCTGCCGAGCGTCATCCGCACCCCGGCAACCATGTTCAGGTCCTTGATCGGGATCGGAACGCCGTTCAGGGCCGGCCGCCCGGCGGCGTCCCCGCCCGCCTTGCGATTCTCGGCGGCCAGCTTCTCGGCCGCCGCGGCCTGCTCCCTGGCCAGGTCGGCGGTCACCGTGTAGAACGCGCCGACCTGCTCGTTCAGCCGCGCGATGCGGTCCAGGTAATGGTCGGTGATCTGCACCGGCGAGAGCGCGCCGTCGGCGATCGACGCGGCCAGCTCGAGCACGGTCAGGTCGTGTATCTCGGTCACGTTACCGAACAGTAGACGTCCGTTACGAGACCGTCCAGACCGCCCCGCGGCACCAGCCCGGCCGCTCGCGCCCGCATGTTCAGGGGGTAGGGAATCGGCTACGCTCGGGTTGTGAATGCGGAGGTGCATGACTCGCCAGGTGAGCCAGCCGATGAGGCCGCCAAAAAGAAAGGCGTGCGCGCGTTCTTCGATAAGGTCAATAAGACAAAGGCACTGAACAGCTGGCTCGAGGACACTGCGCTCGGTGACCTGATCGGAGCGGCCCAGAAAGGCGCTTCCGGCCTGTCCCGCGCTCACGCCCGTCCGGCCACCGCGCGTCCGGGCGCGACCGGCCAGGGAACGGCTGCCACCGGCGCAGCGAGGCCCAAGGATGACCGGTCCGCGGCCGGCCGTCCAACGCCGGCCCGTACGTCGCCGGCCCCTACGGCAGCGGCCCGTTCGACCGCGGCCGGTACCTCGCCCGCCGGTACGGCGCCCGCCGGTACGGCGCCGGCCTCTACGGCAGCGACCGGCACCTCGCCGGCCGGTACGGCAGCCGCCGGTTCACCGGACAACAGCCCGCCGTCCACCCCAGCCCACCGCCGGTCCCGGCCCGCGACTTCCACGGCTGCCCGCCGTCCCCGGGCCGGCCCCGGGCAGGCCTCCTCGACACCCCAGGCG
>JBPCKO010000352.1:0-21555 GCA_051004215.1 Streptosporangiaceae bacterium
GTCGAAGGACGAGGAGGACAAGACACCGGAGCCAGCGCTGGCCAAGGTGGGGTCGCGGAAGGCGAGTTTGGCAAAGGCCGGGGCCCGCGTCTGGGCCAAGTCGGCCGGCGACCAGGACGAGGATGCGGACGCGGGGCCGCGGAAGGGCGCGGCCAGGCGCGGGGCCGCGAAGGACGATGCAGACGACGGCAAGCCAGGGTCAGCCAAGGCAGCGTCGGCTAAGTCGGGGTCGGCTAAGTCGGGTGCGGCCAAGGCCAGGCCTGCTCGCAAGGCCAGCTGACGCCCCCGGTTCGGGACTCGGCCGCGGCCGCCGGCGCTGGCCGGGCCGCCGCCGGGTTCGGGGCCGCGTGGCCACGGGGTTGCGGAGGCGAGGCGGTAGCCGATGGTGCAGGTGACGGAGGATCCAGGCCGGCGCGAACCGGTTCGGCCGGGCGCACCGCCCCCGGAGCCGGTTGCGCACTGGCCGGGGGAACTGGTCGAGCTGCCCGGCGGGCAGGTGTACGTGCGGTGCACTCCCGCCGCCGATGGGGCCGAGCCCGCGGTGTTCGTGCACGGGCTGGGCGGCTCGTCGACCAACTGGACCGACCTGATGGACCTGCTGTCCCGGCCAGTGCAAGGCCGCCCGGACGCCCGCGTGCTGGCGTGTACCGCATTTGACCTGCGCGGATTCGGTCTGTCGCCGCCACCGCGGAACGGTGATTACTCCATCGACGGACACGCCACCGCGGTGATCGAGCTGATCCAGGCCCTGGGCGGCGAGCCCGTGCACCTGATCAGCAACTCAATGGGCGGCGCGATCAGCACCCGGGTCGCGGCCCGCCGGCCTGACCTGGTGCGCACGCTGTCGATGGTCTCGCCGGCCCTGCCCGACCTGCGTCCCCGTCCGCTGCCGATGCGGCTCGCGCTCGCAGCCATCCCAGGGGTCGGCGCCACGATCATCCGGTGGGCCCGCAAGCTGCCCGCCGACCTCAGGACCGACCGTGCGCTCCGCGACGTCTACACCGATCCGGGCGTCGTGCACCCGTCCAGGCGGCGCGAGGAGATCGAGGAGGTCCTGCGCCGGGACACGCTGATCTACTCAACCGACGCCCTGATCATGTCCGCCCGCAGCCTCGTGACCGAGTATTTGAAGCTCGGCCGGACGTCGCTGTGGCGGGACGTGGCCCACGTTGGCGCGCCCGCGCTGATCCTGCACGGCAGTCACGACCGGCTGGTCAACCCGGTGATGGCGGCCAAGGCCGCGCGGGCGTTCCCGATGGCGCGGGTTCTGGTGCTGCCGGGAGTCGGTCACGTGGCGATGATGGAACGGCCCGCCCAGGTGGCCACGGAGATCCGGGCCTTCCTGGACTGGGCCGATGCGCCTCTTTCATGATCACCGTAGTTTCGGGGGGTTATGACACCTCGGATCTACGGTGATCATGAAGCTCGCGCGGGGTGGCGGGCGGCGCGATGGCAGGCTTGCCTCATGCTGATCGCCGCCGCCCGGGTCGTCCCGGCGACCGGAGGGGTGCTTGCCCCTGGGTACGTGGCCTTCGAGGATGGCGGGATCACCGCCATCGGCGCGGGACCGCCGCCCAGCCGGCCCGACCGTGAGCTGCCGGACGGGTACTTGCTGCCCGGCCTGGTCGATCTTCAGGTCAACGGCTACTTCGGGGTCGAACTCGGGGACGCGGAGCCGGACGGCTGGGCGACCGTCGCCCGGCGGCTACCCCAGACCGGGACGACCGCCTTCCTGCCCACCTTGATCACCGGCCCGATCCCGCAGACCGTCGCGGCGTTGCGGCGCGCGGCCGGGTTCGTGCCCGGCCTGGCGGGCGGGGCCCGGGTGCTCGGCATCCACCTCGAAGGGCCGTTCATCTCGCCGGACCGCCGCGGTGCCCATAACCCGGCCTGGATCACCACGCCGGACCACGATGCCATCGAGGCCCTCCTCTCGGCCGGGGCCGGCCTGGTCCGGGTGCTGACGCTGGCGCCCGAGGTCGACGGGGCCACGGCCGCGATCAAGCAGCTCACCGGGGCCGGGGTGCTGGTCAGCATCGGCCACTCCGACGCCACGGCGGCCCAGGTCAGCGGGGCGGCCGGCCTCGGCGCGCGGATGGTCACCCACCTGTTCAACGCCCAGCGGCCGCTGCACCACCGCGAACCCGGCGTCGTTGGCCAGGCTCTGACCGACCGCCGGCTGACCAGCGGCCTGATCGCGGACCTGCATCACGTCGCCGGACCGGCCGCGGCGCTGGCGTTCGCGGCCGCGCCTGGCCGCATCTTCCTGGTCACTGACGCCGCGGCCTGCGCGGGCAGGCCGGCGGGCCGCTACATCCTCGGCGGCCAGCCGATCGAGCTCGCCGACACTAACGGGACTCCGCCCGTGCGCGAGAACGGCACGCTGGCCGGCTCGGCGCTGCGGATGGACGCGGCCGTGGCGAACATGGTCGCGGTCGGAGTCAGCCTGGCCGACGCGGTCGCCGCGGCCACCAGGGTCCCGGCTGACCTCATCGCGAGGCCAGACCTTGGCCGGCTCGCGACCGGCGCCGCTGCCGACCTGACCTGGCTCAACGATGAGTTCAGGACCCAGGCGACCTGGGTCGCGGGCCAGCCGGCCTACCGGGCCGGCCTGCGCTAGGGTGGCAGCCGGGCGGACACCCGCAAGCCTGGCAAAAACTGCGAAAGGGTCCTCGGTGAACAGGCCCAGCATCCCGTGACGCACATGCGGTCCGAGATTCTCGAGCAGCCCGCCGCCTTGCGCGCTACCATCGAGGCCTTGCTGCCGCGGACGGACGAGGTCGCCGCGCTCGCCCAGCAAGCCAGGCACGTGCTCTTCTTCGCGCGCGGAACCTCCGACAACGCCGCTGTCTACGGCACCTACCTGCTGCAGACCACGACCGGCCGGCTGGCCAGCCTCGGTTCGCCCTCGGTCGCGACGACGTACCAGAGCCGGATCGACCTGTCCGGCGTCCTCGCCGTCGGCCTGAGCCAGTCCGGCCGCACCCAGGAGATCGTCGAGACCCTGCTGTGGGCGCGGGACTGCGGTGCCCGCGTCGTCGCCATCACCAACGGCGCCGGGTCACCGCTCGCCGAGATGGCCGACGTCGCCCTGGTGACTCAGGCCGGCACCGAGCAGGCGGTTCCGGCCACCAAGACCTTCACCTGCCAGCTGGCCGCGCTGGCCGTCCTTGCCCTTGGTCTCGGCGCCGACCTCGACCGGGGGCTGCTGGGCCAGCTTCCCGACATCATGTCCGAACTCCTCGACCGGGCGATCGCCCCGGACTACGGGATCGCCGACGTGGCCGGTGATCTGGCCATGGTCGACGGCCTGGTCGTGTCCGCGCGCGGCCTGGCCTATTCGGCCGCGCTGGAGATCGCGCTGAAGATCAAGGAGGCGTGCTACCTGCACGCGATGGGGATCTCCTACGCCGATCTGCAGCACGGCCCGATCGCGGTCGTCTCGGCCAGGACCCCGGCGATCATCATGGCCGCGGACTCCGGCCCGACCCTGGACGCGGCCGTGGGCCTGGCCAGGCGGGTCACCGACGCCGGGGCCCGGGCGTATGCGATCGGCGGGGGAGCCGCCCTGGCCGGGGTCAGCACCCGGGCGCTGGCCGGGCCGCACCTGCCGGAGTGGCTCGCGCCGATCGGGCTGGTCGTGCCCGGGCAGCTGCTCACCGAGGAACTGTCCCGCCGGCTCGGCATCGACCCGGACAGCCCGCGCGGCCTGAGCAAGGTCACCCAGACGTCCTGATCGCCGAGGCGGTCAGGACTCCCGGTAGACCTTGTGCTGGGCGGCCTGAGCCCGGGGGCGGAGCACCATCAGGTCCACGTTCACGTGCGAGGGCCTGGTCACCGCCCAGGCGACCGCGTCGGCGACGTCCTCGGCGGTCAGCGGTTCGGGCACCCCGGCATAGACCGCCGCCGCCCGGGCGGCGTCGCCGCGGAACCTGGTCAGCGAGAACTCCTCGGTCCTGACCATGCCGGGGGCGATCTCGATCACCCGCACTGGCTCCCCGCACAGTTCAAGCCGCAAGGTCGCCGCGATCGCGTGCGTCCCGTGCTTGGCGGCGGCGTAACCGCCGCCGCTCTCATACGCGGTGAAGCCGGCCGTCGAGCCCATGATGACGATCGTGCCGTCACCGCTCGCGATCAGCTTCGGCAACAGTGCCTGCACGGAGTGCAGCGTGCCGAGCACATTTGACTCATACATCGTCCGCCACTCGTCCGGCTGCCCGTCGGCGATCGAGTCGGCGCCGAGCGCGCCGCCCGCGTTGGCGAGCAGCACGTCGCAGGCCGGCAGCCCGGCCGCGAGCGCGAGCACCTGGTCCCGGTCGGCCACGTCCAGCTCGTGCGCTTCGGCGCTGCCGCCCGCGTCGCTGATCGCGGCGGCGACCGCCTCGATCCGGTCGCGCCGGCGGGCGGCCAGCACGACGTGGAAGCCGTCCCCGGCGAGCCGCTGTGCGCTGGCCGCCCCGATCCCGCTGCTGGCTCCCGTGACCACCGCTGTCCGCCGCATGGCTGGCATTCTGCCAGGGGAGCGGTGACGGTGACCGTTCACGTCGGGTTCGCCGCACGGGCGGGCGGCTCACCTACCATCGACAGCGTGTCCGCGTCCCCGCCGCCCGTCCGCGCCGTCATCTTCGACTGGGGCGGCGTGATCACGACCCCGATCCTGGACACGGTCATGGCCTGGCTCGAGGCCGACCGGATCGACCGGGACAGTTACGCCGCCGCCATGCGCCCCTGGGTGCGGCGAGCCTACGGGCCGGACGCGGCCGACTCGCCGATCCACGCGCTGGAGCGCGGCGAGGTCAGCGACGAGCAGTTCGAGGCCACGCTGGCCGCGCTGCTCGTCGGCCTGGACGGCCAGCCGGTGGCCTCGGCGGGCCTGCTCCAGCGGATGTTCGCCGCGTCGGTGCTGCAGGACGAGATGCTCGAGCTGATCAGGGAGCTGCGCGGGGCCGGCTTGCTGACCGGCCTGCTGTCCAACTCCTGGGGGGCCAGGGACGGCTATCCGCGGCACTTGTTCGCCGACCTGTTCGACGACGTGGTGATCTCCGGCGAGGTTGGCATGCGCAAGCCCGAGGAGCGCATCTTCACGCTCGCCGTCGGCCGGCTCGGGGTGACGCCGGCCGAGACCGTGTTCGTGGACGACGTCGAGGGCAACATCACGGCGGCCAGGGACCTCGGGTTCGCGACCGTGCACCACACCGAGCCCGGCCACACCAGGGCTGCGCTCGCGCAACTGCTCACCGGGCCAGGCGGCCTGGCCAGGTAGCGGGATTCCGCCGCCGAGGTCGGGACCTCCTCCCGGCGCCAGCTAACCCGGCTAGCCTGATCCGCTATGGCCGAAGATGTGCTGCCCGCGGGCGCGGACGCCAAGCCCGCCTACCCGCATCCGGCCAGCGCGGGCCGGTCGGCCAACATGCGGGCCAACCGGCGCACCGACACCAAGCCGGAGCTGGCGCTCAGGCGGGCCCTGCACGGTCTCGGCTACCGGTACCGCAAGGACTACCGGCTCGATCTGGCCGGCGGGGTCAGGGTCAGGCCGGACATCGTGTTCACCGCGCGCAAGGTCGCGGTGTTCGTCGACGGGTGCTTCTGGCACTGCTGTCCCGAGCACGGCTCACAGCCCGCCGCGAACACCTGGTACTGGGAACCCAAGCTGCGCAGGAACGTCGACCGGGACCGGACCGCCGACGCCGCGCTCGGGCAGGCGGGGTGGACGGTGATCCGGTTCTGGGAGCACGAGTCCGTCGTCGCCGCCGTCACTGCCATGGTGGCTGTGCTCGGAGCAAGGGATACCTAACCTGGGTCGGGATTTCGGCGTCGCCGGGTGCGTCTGGCTGGCAGACTCGCGTTCACATCTCCGCTGACTTTCTTGGGGACCTCGTGCGCGTCTACCTGCCGACCACCCTGGCCGCCCTGGGGTCGGCCCTGGTCGCCGGCGAGGTTGGTCCCGCGCCGGTCAAGGGATACGCCGTCACCCCGGCCCTGCGCGAGTGGTATGTGGGCGGTGACCTCGAAGAACTCGAGTACGTCGCGATGACACTGGCCGCCCGGGCTTCGCTGCGGATGCTGCACGAGGACACCGCGGCGCCACGCCGGCGGGTCGTCCTGGCCGCCGAACTCGCCGACGGGGTAATCAGCGCGAGCAATGGCTTCGACAAGCCGGGCGAGGTCACCCTGATGCTGCCGGTCGGGCTGGCCGACGTGGTCTCCGGCCACGTGGACGCTAAGGACGCCGAGCCTGATATCGACGCCGCCGCGGCGGCGCTCCCCGCGGCCGACAAGGGGGACAGCGACGCGAAATTCGTGGTCGACGGGGCCGAGGGGCACGAACTGCTGTGGTACGCGGCCCAGGAGCTGATCTACCTGATCGGCTGACCGGGCCTGACTGACCGCCGCGGTCCGTGCGAACATGAAGGTCAGCGAGTCCTGCGAGGTACATCACGGCCTGTGCCGTACAACGTCGTACGCCCGTCTCAAGCTGTGGGAGCGAATCCGTGTTCGATGCCGTCACCAGCGTCCCCGTCCCGGTCAACGAGCCGGTCAAGACCTACATCTCGGGCAGCGCCGAGCGCGCCGCGCTGGAAAGCAAGATCAAGGAGCTGGCCGGGGAGCCCATCGACCTGACCATGACCGTCGGCGGCGTGCAGCGGATGGGCGGCGGCGACTGGGCCGATGTCGTCCAGCCGCACAATCACGCGCATGTGCTCGGACGGCTCGGCGAGGCGACCGACGAGGACGTCGCCGCGGCGATCGAGGCGGCCGCGCTGGCCGCCGCCGGCTGGCGTGAGCTCAGCTTCGATGACCGGGCCGCGATCTTCCTGCGCGCCGCCGAGCTGCTGGCCGGCTCCTGGCGCCCGGTGATCAACGCCTCGACCATCCTCGGCCAGTCCAAGTCGGTCTACCAAGCCGAGATCGACGCGGCCTGCGAGCTGATCGACTTCTGGCGGTACAACGTGCACTTCGCCCGGCGGCTGCTGGCCGAGCAGCCGGCCTCCGGGCCCGGCTCCTGGAACCGGCTGGAGTACCGGCCGCTCGAGGGCTTCGTGCTGGCCATCACGCCGTTTAACTTCACCTCCATCGCGGCCAACCTCGCCACCGCGCCCGCCCTGCTCGGCAACGTCGTACTGTGGAAACCGTCGCCGACCCAGCAGTTCTCGGCCCACTACCTGATGCGGCTGTTTGAGGCGGCCGGCCTGCCGCCGGGCGTGATCAACCTGGTCACGGGCACCGGGCAGGCGGTTTCGCGGGTCGCCCTGCCCCACCCGGATCTGGCCGGCATCCACTTCACCGGGTCGACCGGCACGTTCCAGCACTTGTGGCACATGGTGGGCGAGAACATCGCCGGCTATCGCGGCTACCCGCGGCTGGTCGGCGAGACCGGCGGCAAGGATTTCGTCATCGCGCACGCCTCGGCCGATCCCGAGGTGCTCAGCGTCGCGCTGATCCGCGGCGCGTTCAAGTACCAGGGCCAGAAGTGCTCGGCGGCCTCGCGGGCCTATGTTCCGCGCAGCGTGTGGTCGGCCCTGAAGGATTCGTTCCTGGCCACGGTCGAGTCGCTGACCATGGGCGACGTGTCGGCCGACCTGTCGGCGTTCATGGGCGCGGTGATCGACGAGCGCGCCTTCGCCAAGCACACCGACGCGCTGGAGCGAGCGAAGAGCCGGTCATCGGCCCGGGTGCTGGCCGGCGGCACGACCGACCAGTCCCAGGGCTATTTCGTGAAGCCGACGGTCCTGGAGTGCTCCGATCCCGCCGATGAGGTGTTCACGACCGAGTACTTCGGTCCGATCCTGGCCGTGCACGTATTCGACGACGCCGACTATGACGCGGTCGTGGCGCAGGCCAGCACAATCGCGCCGTATGCGCTGACCGGGTCGATCATCGCGACCGACCGGGCCGCCATCGCCGCCGCGACCAGCGCGCTGCGGTTCGCCGCGGGCAACTTCTACATCAACGACAAGCCCACCGGCGCGGTGGTCGGCCAGCAGCCGTTCGGCGGGGCCAGGGCCAGCGGCACCAACGACAAGGCGGGGTCGCTGTTCAATCTGACCAGGTGGGTGAACGCCCGCACGATCAAGGAACTGCTGGCGCCGCCGACCGACTACCGCTATCCGCACATGGGCTAGCCGCCCCAGGCGCAGCTAGGGCTGTCATACTTTGCGCCGTACCGCAGCCGCGGCCCGGACGCGGCGCCAGCACCGGAGGCACTTGTCATCCACCGCCTCGTCCTGTGGAACATCGATCTGACCTTGGTCGACGTCGCCAGGGTGTCCCGAGACGCCTACGCCGACGCGTTCCGGCACGTCACCGGCCGGCCGTTGGTCGCGCTGCCGCAGCTCGCCGGAGCCAGCGATTCGGAGATCTTCTTCGAGTCGCTGGCCCTGAACGCGGCGCTGCCCGGCACCGAGGGGCCCGCCCAGCTGGACAACGACCTGCTCGGCAAGTACGCCGACGCGCTGGCCGCCGCTTTCAGCGTGCGCGATGACCGGCTGGCCACCCACGGCCGGGTCCTGGCCGGGGCCACGGAGGCGCTGGCCGCCCTGGCCGCGCTCCCCGGCCTGGTCCAGACCGTACTGACCGGGTCGATCCGGCCGAATGCGGCCCGCAAGCTGCGCGCGTTCGGCCTGGATGGCTACGTCGACCTGGAGATCGGCGGCTTCGGCTCGGACGCCTACCCGAAGGGCTCGCAGATCGTCCGGTCGATCACGATGGCGGCCGAGAAGTACGGGGTCGAGTTCAGCCCGGCCCGCACCGTGTACCTGGCCGATTCGGTCCGGGACGCCGCCGCGGCCCGGTTCGGCGGCGTGCGCTGCGTCGGCGTGGCTACCGGCCGGTCCACCGCGAACGAGCTCCGCGAGGCCGGGGCCGACCCGGTGCTGGCCGATCTCACCGATACGGCCCAGGTGGTGGCGGCGGTCGGGCAGTGAGCGGATGGGCGCTGACGACTTACGGCGTGCTCGCGCTGACGTTCATGATGACCATGTACGGCCTGGAGGGGCGCAGCCCCCGGTTCGTGCTGGCCTTCGCGGTCGGCTGCGTGCTGGCCAGCAGCTACGGTTTCTTGTCCGGCGCCTGGCCGTTCGGCGTGGTCGAGGCGATCTGGGCGCTGGTCGCGGTACGCCGGTACCAGCGGCGGGCCGGCAGGGCGGGGGGTTCCGGGGGGTCGTCCCCCCGGGCCAACACCGCGGGGGGTGCGGGATCCGCCGGACCGCCCGGCCGGCAGACTGGGGACAGCCCGGACATCCGGACCAGCGAGAGTAATCGCATCGAGGGCCAGGAGAAGGAATGACGCAGGACCAGGCGGCCGGCCGTGGCTACGGGGCCACCTTGTCGACGCCGACGCCGGCCGATATCGAGCAGGCCAGGATCACCGACTTCGCGCGCTTTGCTGCGCAACGCCAGCACGGGCCCGCCGCCGGCGGGTACCAGCCGCTGTGGCAGTGGTCGGTGGACCAGCCCGCGGAATTCTGGTCGGCCGTCTGGGACTACTTCGGCGTCCTCGGCGATCGCGGCGACGGGCCGGTACTGAGCGGCGGCCCGATGCCCGACGTCGACTGGTTCGGCGGGGCCACGATCAACTACGCGCGGAACGCGCTGCGGTGGGCGGCTACCGACCAGGACCGGACCGCGATCGTCTACCGGTCCGAGGCCGGGCACAGCGGCAGCCTCACCTACGGCGAGCTGAGCGAGCAGGTCGGCACCGTCCGGGCCGCGCTGGCCGCGCTCGGCGTCGGCCCCGGTGACCGGGTGGCCGGCTATCTGCCGACCTCCCCGCAGGCGCTGGTCGGCCTGCTCGCCACCGCCAGCCTGGGCGCGATCTGGACCTCGTGCTCGCCGGATTTCGGCCCGCGGGCCGTGATCGACCGGTTCGCCCAGGTGACGCCTAAGGTGCTGATCGCCGTGGACGGCTACGTCTACGGCGGCAAGACGTTCGACCGCCGGGCGGAACTCGCGGCCATCGCGGCCGAACTGCCCGGGTTGTCGAGCATCGTCGTGGTGGACTACGTCGGGGCCGGGCCGCTCGGCCAGGACCAGGTGCCGGTGGCGGTGACCGGCTGGAACGAACTCGCCGACGTGGTGGCCAACGCGGGCGGCCCGCGACCGCCCGAGTTCACCGAGGTGCCGTTCTCCCACCCGCTCTGGGTGCTCTACTCCTCCGGCACCACCGGGCTGCCCAAGGCGATCGTGCACGGCCACGGCGGCATCGTGCTCGAGCACCTCAAGGCGCTGTGCCTGCACCAGGACATCGGTCCTGGCGACGTGTTCTTCTGGTACACCACGACCGGCTGGATGATGTGGAACTACCTGATGGGCGGCCTGCTGGCCGGGGCCACGGTGGTCGCCTACGACGGCAGCGCCACCCATCCGGGCACCGGCGCGCTGTGGGGCCTGGCCGCCGATCTTGGGGTCACCTACTTCGGGGCCGGCGCACCGTACCTCGTGGCCAGCATGAAGGCCGGGCTGCGGCCGGCCGCCGAGCAGGACCTGTCCCGGCTGCGCGGGGTGGGCTCGACCGGCTCGCCGCTGCCGCCGGAAGGATTCGACTGGGTGTACGCCGCGGTCGCGCCGAAGGAACCCGCGGCGGGCCGGTCGTTTGTCCTCGGGTCGTTCTCGGGGGGAACCGACATGTGTACCGGGTTTGTCGGTCCGTGCCCGCTTCTTCCGGTCAGGACCGGTATTATCGCCGGGGCGTGCCTCGGCGCGAACGTCGAGGCGTTCGACGCGGAGGGCCATGCCGTGACCGGCGAGGTAGGCGAGCTGGTGCTGACCGTGCCGATGCCGTCGATGCCGGTCGGCTTCTGGGGTGACCCGGCCGGCGAGCGGTACGCGGCCAGTTACTTCGCCCAGTACCCCGGCATCTGGCGGCACGGGGACTGGATCATGAACCTGCCCGACGGCGGCTGCGTGATCTACGGCCGGTCCGACGCGACCTTGAACCGCGGCGGGGTGCGGATGGGGACCAGCGAGTTCTACCGGATCGTGGAGGAACTGCCCGAGGTCAGCGACAGCCTGGTCATCGACACCGGGACGCTGGGCCGGGAGGGCAAGCTGATGCTGTACCTGGTGCTCGCGCCCGGGGTGAGCCTGGACGACGAGCTGCGCGGGCGGATCAGGTCGCTGCTGCGGTCGGCGCTGTCGCCCCGGCACGTGCCCGATGAGATGTACCAGGTGCCCGGGGTGCCGCGGACGCTGTCGGGCAAGAAGCTCGAAGTCCCGGTGCGCAAGATCCTGACCGGAACGCCGGTCGCCGAGGCGGCCGACCGCGACTCGCTGGCCAACCCGGACGTGCTCGCCTGGTACCAGCCGGGCGGGGCGGCCAACGGCGGTGCCGCATGACGAGCAGGCACTTTGGCGAGGAGGGCGGCCGGCTCACTTACGGCACGTACCTGCGGCTGCCGGGCTTGCTGGCCCAGCAGGTGCCGCTGGCCGATCCGCCCGCCCACGACGAGCTGTTGTTCATCACCGTGCATCAGGTCTACGAGCTGTGGTTCAAGCAACTGCTGCACGAGCTGGTCGCGGCCAGGGACGCGATGGACGCGGACCAGACCTGGTTCGCCACGCACCTGATGCGCCGGGCCCAGGTGATCGAGCGGCTGCTGGTCGGCCAGATCGACGTGATCGAGACGATGACCCCGCAGGACTTCCTGCAGTTCCGCTCGACGCTGGCCCCGGCCAGCGGGATGCAATCCGTGCAGTTCAGGGAGCTTGAGTTCTTGTCCGGAGCCAAGGACGATCGGTTTGTGGCGCGTTTTCGTGCTCTGACCGCCGATGAGAAGCAGCGTCTGTCTCGACGGCTCGCCGAGCCGTCGCTGTGGGACGCCTACCTGGGCCTGCTCGGCCGCCGCGGCCTGGACGTCCGCTCGGACCAGGCGGTCACCGGCTCGCTGCTCGACATCGCCAGGGACCGGGCCGCCTACGACGACCTGTGGCAGCTGGCCGAGAGCCTGCTCACCCACGACGAGATCGCGGCCCTGTGGCGGGCCAGGCACGTGCAGATGGTCGAGCGCCAGATTGGCACCAAGTCGGGGACCGGCGGATCGACCGGCGCCCCGTACCTGCATCACCGGGTTCCGTTGCGTTACTACCCCCTGCTTTGGGAACTTCGGGACAAGCTGTAGCACCACAAGGGAGTGGGACAGATGTCGGAGCACCAGACCGCCGCCCGCCAGGAACTGCTGGCCGAGGCGGCCGCCGAGTTGAGCGAGCGGGTGCCGGTCGGAGATCCGGAGAGTTACCTGCACGGCTATTACCGGCACGTGGACTCCTCTGACCTGATCGCGGCCGGCCCGAGCCGGGTCAGGGCGGTCGCGGCGGCCCACGCCGAGCTGGCCGCCCAGCGGCCCCAGGGCCGGGCCGCGGTCCGGGTCAGGCGCGGCGGTGACGCGACGTTGCTGCCGGGCCGCGACGTCATCGACGTGGTCACCGACGATATGCCGTTCCTGGTCGACACGATCACGATGACGCTGGCCGGTCACGAGGTGACGACCGAGCTCGTCGTGCACCCCCAGCTGCGCGTGCGCCGGGACCTGGCCGGGGCGCTGCGCGAGGTGGTCAGTCCCGTCCAGGCCGCCCGCTCGCTCGAGCCGGCCAGGCGAGCGGGGGTGGCCGGGACCGACGGGGCCGAGCAGCTCGCCGAGTCCTGGTCGCACATCGAGATCGCGAAGATGCCGCCCGGCCAGGCCGGAGCGATCGCCGCCGCGCTGGAGAACGCGCTCGCCGACGTCCGGATGGCGGTCGAGGACTACCCGAAGATGCGGGCGACGGCGCTGCGCATCGCCGACCAGCTCGCGGCCGGGGAACCCGCGCGGACCCCGGGCCGCCGCCTGGCCGGATCGGAGTCGGGCGGCGGCCCGAAGTCCGGCGGCTGGGTGGTGTCCGCGAGCCCGGCCGAGTCGCCCGCGGAGATCGAGCTGCTGCTGCGCTGGCTGGTCGACGCGCATTTCACGTTCCTGGGCTTCCGCGAGTACGACCTGGCGCCGGAGGGCGGCGGCCTGGCCCTGCGCGGAGTGCCGGGCACCGGCCTGGGCATCCTGCGGCACGACAAGGCCGATGCCACGCGCCTGTCCGACCTGTCCGAGCAGGCCAGGCCCATCGCCACCGACCCGCGGCACCGGCTGATCATGACCAAGGCCAACTCGCGGGCCACCGTGCACCGGCCGAGCTATCTCGACTACGTGGGGATCAAGAAGATCTCCGACACCGGCCAGGTGGTCGGTGAGTACCGGTTCCTCGGCCTGTTCACGCACATGGCCTATACCGACAGCATCGCCAGGATCCCGATCCTGCGCCGCAAGCTGACCGAGGTCTACCAGGCCAGCGGCATCTCCGCGAACAGCCACGACGGCCGCGACGTGGCCGAGTTCATGGAGGTCTACCCGCGCGAGGAGCTGTTCCAGATCCCGGTGGCCGAGCTGGCCGAGGTCGCCAGCGAGGTGCTGCGGCTGCGCGAGCGCATGCAGACCAGGCTGTTTCTGCGCCGCGACATCTACGGCCGGTACGTCTCCTGCCTGATCTACCTGTCCAGGGACCGCTACAACACCAAAGTCAGGGTCGCGGTGCAGGAGATCCTGCGCCGGGTGCTCGGCGGGGCCCAGATCGACTACAGCGCCGTGGTGGACGAGGGCCCGATCGCCCGGCTGCACGTGGTGGTGCGGGCCGACCGGGGCAAGGAGCTGGTCGAGGTCGACGTGGCCGAGCTCGAGCAGGCGATCGCGGCCGCGGTCAGGTCCTGGGACGACGACCTGGTCCGCGAGGCCGCCACCCAGCTTGGCGAGGAGCAAGGCCGGGCCCTGCTCAAGGAGTTCGCCGGCTCGATTTCCGACACCTACAAGGCGGACGTGCCCGCCGCCGCGGCGATCTCCGACCTGGCCAAGGTCCAGCAGATGCGCGAGTCCGGCCTGGACATCTCGTTCGAGATGTGGGAGTCGGCCGGATACGTCGGCGGGGTCCCGGCCGAGCACGAGCAGCACCCGATCCTGGCCGGGCTGGCCAGCCCGGCCCGCCCGGGCCGGGGGCCCGGTCAGGCCGGCGGCGGAGCGGCCGGCCGGTCCCGGCGGGTATGGCGGCTGACCATCCACCGGACCGGAACGCCGATCACGCTCACCGACGTGCTGCCGAGGCTGCAGCACATGGGCGTGGAAGTGGTCGACGAGCACCCCTACGAGTTTCCGGCCGACGAGCCGTTCTGGATCTACGACTTTGGCCTCCGGCGCGAGGGTGGCGCCGCCGGGCGGCCGGGGCCGGTGCCGGCCGTGTCGCTCGCCTCGGTGGCCAGCCAGCTCGAAGGCGCGCTGACCGCGCTCTGGAACGGCGAGATCGAGGACGACGGGTTCAACACGCTGGTGCTGGACGCCGGGCTGAGCTGGCGGCAGGTCGTCGTGCTCCGGGCCTACGCCAAGTACCTGCAGCAGGCCGGGACCACGTTCAGCTCCGGCTATATAGCCCGGGTGCTGCGCTCCAACCCGGTGATCGCGCGGCGGCTGATCCGGCTGTTCGAGTCCCGGTTCGACCCCGATCGCACGGCCGGCCGGACCGAGCGCAGCGAGGCCCTGGTCGAGGAGATCACCGGCGAGCTCGACGACGTCGCCAGCCTGGACGCGGACCGGATCTTGCGGGCCTACCTCGGGCTGATCCTCGCCACCCAGCGGACCAACTGCTTCCGGGCCCAGCCCGACCCCGGCCAGTGGGCGCCGTACCTGGTGTTCAAGCTGGACGGGGCGCAGCTGCCCGACCTGCCCCCACCACGGCCGAAGTTCGAGCTTTTCGTGTACTCGCCCCGGTTCGAGGGCGTGCACCTGCGTTTCGCCAACGTCGCCCGCGGCGGGCTGCGCTGGTCGGACCGGCACGAGGACTTCCGGACCGAGATCCTTGGCCTGGCCAAGGCCCAGGAGGTCAAGAACTCGGTCATCGTGCCGTCCGGGGCCAAGGGCGGTTTCGTCTGCAAGCAGCTGCCCGATCCGTCGGACCGCGAGGCGTACCAGGGCGAGGTGATGGCCTGCTACCGCATGTTCATCAGCGCGATGCTGGACGTGACCGACAACCTGCGGGCCGGCCAGGTGCTCCCGCCCGACCGGGTGGTCCGGCACGATGCCGACGACCCGTACCTGGTCGTCGCGGCGGACAAGGGCACGGCGACGTTCTCCGACGCGGCCAACGAGATCGCGCTGCGCCGGGGGTTCTGGCTGGGCGACGCGTTCGCCTCGGGCGGCTCGGCGGGCTATGACCACAAGAAGATGGGCATCACGGCCAGGGGGGCCTGGGAGTCGGTCAAGTTCCATTTCCAGACCCGGGGCATCAACATCAGCGAGACCGACTTCACCGTGGTCGGCATCGGCGACATGTCCGGTGACGTGTTCGGCAACGGCATGCTGCTGTCCGAGCACATCAAGCTCGTGGCCGCGTTCGACCACCGGCATGTGTTCATTGATCCCGATCCCGACCCGGCGGTCAGCTTTGCCGAGCGGCGGCGGCTGTTCGAGTTGCCTCGCTCGTCCTGGGATGACTACAACAAAGCCCTGATTTCGGGCGGCGGCGGGGTCTGGCCGCGGTCGGCCAAGTCGGTGCCGGTCTCGCCGCAGGTGCGGGCCGTGCTCGGCCTGGAGGACGGCCCCGCGGCGCTGGCCCCCGACGAGTTGATCTCGGCGATCCTGACCGCCCCGGTCGACCTGCTGTGGAACGGCGGCATCGGCACCTACGTAAAGGCGTCCGGCCAGGTCAACGCCGATGCCGGCGACCGCATGAACGATGCCACCAGGGTCGACGCAGCCCAGGTCCGAGCCAAGGTGATCGGCGAGGGCGGGAACCTGGGCCTGACCCAGGAGGCGCGGATCGAGTACTCGCTGTGCGGTGGCCTGGTCAATACCGACTTCATCGACAACTCGGCCGGTGTCGACACGTCCGACCACGAGGTCAACATCAAGATCCTGCTGGACGAGGTGGTCCGCGACGGCGACATGACCGTGGCCGACCGGGACGAGCTGCTGCAGACCATGACCGACGAGGTCGGCAGGCTCGTGCTGGCCCATAACTACCTGCAGAACCGGGCCCTGGCCGCGGCCCGGGCCCAGTCGGCTCAGATGCTGCACGTGCACGCCCGCTACATCAGGAAGCTGGAGCGGGAAGGGCGGACCAAGCGCCGCCTGGACGTGCTGCCGGCCGACAAGGACATCGCCGAGCGGCGGGCGGGCCGCGCCGGGCTGACGCTCCCGGAGTTCTCCGTGCTGCTCGCGCACACCAAGATCGCGGCCGCCCAGGAGGTGCGGGGCTCGGAGGTTCCGGGCGACCCGTACCTGCGCAAGGTGCTGCGCAGCTACTTCCCGGTCCCGCTGCGGGAGCGGTTCGCCCAGCGCATGACCGAGCACCGGCTGCACCGTGAGATCATCACCACGGTCGTGGTCAATGACATGATCGACCGGTCGGGGATCACGTTCGCGTTCCGGCTGAACGAGGAGACCGGGGCCTCGGTGGCCCACATCACCGAGGCCTGGCTGGTCGCCCGCGAGGTGTTCGACATGCCGGGGTTCTGGAGCCAGCTCAAGTCGCTGGACGGCGAGGTCGACACCTCGGCCCAGGTCCTCGCGCTGCTGGAGGGCCGCAAGCTGACCGAGCGGGCGACCCGGTGGCTGCTGCACTTCCGGCGGCCGCCGTTCGACATCCAGGCGACCATCGACTTCTTCGCCGCCGGCGTGCTGGCCGTGGCGGGCGCACTGCCGAAGATCCTGGCCGGGCTGGACCGGTCCAGCTTCGAGGAGCGGCGCGAGGTGTTCGCCAGCCGGGGCTTCCCCGACAGCCTGGCCGACCGGATCGCGGCCATGGTCCCGGCCTACTCGGCGTTCGACATCGTGGAGATCGCGGCGCAGACGCGCCGGCCGGTCGAGGAGACCGCCGAGGTCTACTTCGACCTGGCCGACCGGCTGCAGATCACCAGGCTGCGGGACCGGATCACCTCGCTGTCGCGGGAGGACCGGTGGTCCACGATGGCCAGGAACGCGCTCCGGGACGACCTCTATACCGCGCACGCGGCGCTGGCCAGGGACGTGGTGACGGTCACCGAGGCCGGCCCCCCCGAGCAGCGGCTGGCCGCCTGGGTCAAGAAGAACGAGTCCGCGGTCGCCCGGGCGGCCCAGACGCTGGTCGAGATATGGGAGAGCGACTCCTTCAACGTGGCCACGCTGTCGGTCGCCGTCCGCGCGATCCGCACGCTGGTCGCGTCCAGCACGCTGCCGGGCTGAACGCCCCGGCGCGGCCGCACCCCGGCGGCCGGCGGCGGTCCGCGGCGGTCCGCGGCGGTCCGCGGCGACGAGGTCGCGGGCCGGTGGTTTCGCGTAGGCTTCAGCCGTGGCAATCGACTACGGGAGCGAGATCTCTGAGCTGACGTCGAAGCTCGCCAGCATCGAGGCCGTCCTCGACCCCGACGGGATGCGCAAGGAGGCCGACGACCTGCGGGACCGGTGGGCCGACCCGTCGCTGTGGGAAGACCAGGAGATCGCTCAGGCCGTGACCAGGCGGCTGTCCTACCTCGATGCCGAGCTCTCCCGGCTGGACGGGCTGCACGGCCGGCTGGCGGACCTCCAGGCGATGTTCGAGCTGGCCGAGTCCGAGAATGACGACCCGATGCTGCAGGACGCGCTGAAGGAGCTGCCGGCGGTCCGGGCCCAGATCGACCAGCTCGAGATCCGCACCCTGCTGAGCGGGGAGTACGACTCGCGCGAGGCCCTGATCTCCATCAACGCCCAGGCCGGAGGGGCCGACGCGGCCGACTGGGCCGAGGGGCTGCAGCGGATCTACCTGCGCTGGGCCGAGCGGCACGGATACTCGACCGAGATCTACGACACTTCTTACGCGGAGGAGGCCGGGATCAAGTCCACCACCTTCGCGATCAAGGCGCCGTACGCCTACGGCACGCTGCGCGGCGAGCACGGCACGCACCGGATGGTGCGCATCTCCAAGTACGACAACCAGGGGCGCCGCCAGACCTCGTTCGCGGGCGTGGACGTCATCCCGGTGGTCCAGCAGGCCGATCACATCGATATCCCGGACGATGAGCTGCGGGTAGACGTGTACCGGTCGTCAGGGCCTGGCGGTCAGGGCGTGAACACCACCGACTCGGCGGTGCGGATCACCCACCTGCCGAGCGGCATCGTCGTGTCCTGCCAGAACGAGCGCAGCCAGATCCAGAACCGGGCCAGCGCGATGGCGGTGCTGCAAGCCAAGCTGCTCGAGCGCAAGCGCGAGGAGCAGGCGGCCAAAATGAACGAGCTACGCGGCGACGGCGGCCGCAGCTGGGGTACCCAGATCCGTAACTACGTGCTGCACCCCTACCAGAACATCAAGGACCTGCGGACCGGGCTGGAGACCGGCAATACCACCGCGGTCATGGACGGCGAGATCGACGATTTCATCGAGGCCGAGATCCGCTGGCTGCGGACGCAGGGTCTGTAACCGGGCGGCCTGGCGCCCCGCGAGGCCCCCTCAGTGGGCCAGGTGCTGCAGGGCCAGCGCGACGGCGAGCGCGAGCAGCAGGAGCAGCACGGCATACGGGATCGACACGCCGTGCGCGTGGTGGTGCAGGTCGCTTCTGGCTGCGCGGCATACCGGGCACCGGCCCTCGGAAACCGGACTAGCGCACTGGGCGCAGATCAGGTGCTCGCAGCTCATGTGGTCCCTCCAGGGACGTGCCCGTCCGCTCACTTCGACAATGTTGGACGTTCCAGCCCAGTTTCCCCCCTAGACTGTCCCGTGATCAAACCGGGGCGCGCAGGCGCACCGGTACGACAGCATTACCGAGCTTTGCGATGGGCCTGTGATTCATTTCGAGAGCGTCACCAAGGCGTACCCGAATCAGAGCCGTCCCGCCCTCGAGAGCGTCAACCTCGACGTGGAGAAGGGCGAGTTCGTCTTCCTGGTGGGGCCGTCGGGGTCGGGGAAGTCCACCTTCCTCCGGCTCATCCTCCGTGAGGAGCGACCCACCGACGGCAGGATCTACGTCGCCGGGCGGGATCTCGCCCGGCTCACCAACTGGAAGGTTCCGCAGCTCAGGCGCCGGATCGGCTGCGTCTTCCAGGACTTCAGGCTGCTTCCCGGCAAGAGCGTTTATCAGAACATCGCCTTCGCGCTCGAAGTCATCGGCAAGCCGCGCCGATTCATCCGCAAAGTCGTTCCCGAAGTGATCGACCTGGTCGGGCTCGAGGGCAAGAGCGACCGCATGCCCGACGAACTGTCCGGCGGTGAGCAGCAGCGCGTCGCGATGGCCAGGGCCTTCGTGAACCGCCCGATGATCCTGCTCGCAGACGAGCCGACCGGGAACATCGACCCGGCCACCTCAATCGGCATCATGAAGGTCCTGGACCGGATCAACCGGACCGGCACGACGGTCATGATGGCCACCCACGATGCCGCGATCGTCGACTCGATGCGCAAGCGGGTCATTGAGCTTGAGTACGGCAAGGTCGTGCGCGACCAGTCGCGCGGCGTGTACGGCCAGGCCTACTAACAGCCACACAGACCGGCGGACCGACGGCTGGCGCGAGCTAGCCGGGCGAGGACAACCAAGGGATCAGCTACATGCGTGCGCAATTTGTGTTCGGCGAAGTCTGGGTTGGCTTGCGGCGGAACCTGACCATGACCGTCGCCCTGGTCGTCGTGGTCGCGATCAGCCTGTCCCTGCTCGGCACCGGCCTGCTGTTCGTCAAGCAGGTCGACCACACCAGGGCGCTGTGGCAGAGCAAGGTCCAGCTGTCGATCTACCTCTGCGACAACAACCCGCTCAGCCCGCAGTGCACCAAGAACGGACCGGCTACGGCCGCGCAGATCGCCCAGATCAAGACGACGCTCTCGGGCATGAAAAACCAGGTGACCGCGGCCAACTTCAAGAGCCAGGAGACCAACCTCAAGCAGTTCAGGAAGGAATTCGCCTACGACCCCGTGTTCATCAACTCGGTGGTCCCGGGCGATATCCCGGCGTCGTTCCAGGTGAAGCTGAGGAACGCCCAAGCCGACTCGGGACCGGTCACCGCGGCCGTGACCGGCATGCCCGGCGTGGACTCGGTCGGCAACGACTCCTCCATCCTGACCAACTTCTACCGGCTGCTGGACGGAGCGCGGAACGCGGTGATCGTGGTCGCGATCATCCTGATCGTGGCCGCGATCCTGCTGGTCGCCAACACGATCCGGCTGTCCGCGTTCAACCGCCGCCGGGAGACCGCGATCATGCGGCTGGTCGGCGCGTCGAACTTCTACGTGCAGTTGCCGTTCCTGGTCGAGGGCATGATCGCCGGCCTGTTCGGGTGGCTGGTGGCGGTCGCGTTGCTGTGGGGGGCCAAGGCGGGCCTGGACGGCCTGCAGAACTACTTCCCGTTCCATGCCCAGCTGTCGATCGGCGACCTGGTCGAGGTCGTGCTCGTGACCATGATCATCGGCCTGCTGCTGTGCGGCATGACCTCGTTCCTCACGCTGCGGCGTTACCTGAGGGTCTGAGGGGCCAGACTGGTTACCGTGGCGGCAACGCAGGGCAAGAAGGCATCGCGGTCGGGCGCATCACAGCAGGGCAAGAAGGTCATCGCCAGCAACCGGCGAGCCCGGCACGACTACACGATCGAGGACGTGGTCGAGGCGGGCATCATGCTGACCGGAACCGAGGTGAAGTCGCTGCGGCTGGGGCGGGCGACTCTCACCGACGGCTTCGCCCAGATCACCGACGGCGAGGTCTGGCTGCACGGGGTGCACATCCCGCAGTACGTGCAGGGCACCTGGACCAATCACGAGCCGCGCCGGATCCGCAAGCTGCTGCTGCACCGCAAGGAGATCGACCGGCTGGCCAGGGCGACCGCGGAAGGCGGGCTCACGCTGGTCCCGTTGTCGCTGTACTTCCTCGACGGGAAGGCCAAGATCGAGATCGCGCTGGCGCGCGGCCGTCGTACCTATGACAAGCGGCAGGAATTGGCCCGCAGGGATGCGACGCGCGAGGTCGAGCATGCCATGCGGCGCCGAAGGTAGCACAATGGCGAACGATGGCCGGCATGGCTAGGCGGGGAGCCCACTCAGCCAGGCATCGGGCGGGCAGAACCGACCCGGATGCGACGAGCGCTGACGCGTCGGCTGCGGAACTCCCCGACACCGATCCCCATCTGGTCATTGACCAGGCAATTTTCGGGCCCAGCCCGGCGAGCCGGGCTGGTTTCAGGCCCGGGATGCCGCACGATCCCGCAGTGCCCGCTGACCAGACGATGCCGTTGGACGGCGTGCCGCCCGAGCCTGATCGTGCCGGGCTGGCCGCCCCGACGCCGGGCGCTGGCGCGCCGGCTGCCGCCCCTCCGGCTGTTGTCCCGCCGGGTGCCGCCCCCCAGGCTGTCGGTCTGCCGGGTGCCGTTGCTCCGGCTGTCGGTCCGCCAGGTGCCGCTCCGCCGGGTGCCGGGCCGCCGGGTGCCGTTCCTCCGGCTGCGGGTGCCGCTCCTCCGGGCGCCGCTCCTCCGGCCGGGTCGTGGTCGGCCGGGCCCGTCCCGGCTGGTCCGACGATGCCGCGCGACCCGCGCTGGCCGGGACCCGGACCGGCGACCGGAC
>JBPCKO010000353.1:0-2803 GCA_051004215.1 Streptosporangiaceae bacterium
CGTGGCCGGTGGCAGCCCGGCCGGCTGGTCCGCGCTGATCACGACCCTGGCCGTGCCGCTGCTCGGCGCGGGCGGCGAACTGAGCGTCATCGACCTGACCGAGGCGGCCGTGGCGGCCGAGCTGGCCGGGCTGGCCCGCAGGGCCGGGATGCGACCGCTGGTCTGGACCCTGCCCGCCGACCTGCCCAGCCTGGATCTCGGCTCGGGCCTGCCCGCGGGCGATCTCGCCGAGGTGCTGGCCCTCGCCGCCGCGGCCAGCGCCGGCCAGCCTGGTCAGTCCGCCGAGTCGCCAGGAGCTGACCTGGCCGTTGACTGCGCGCTGCTCGAGCGGGTGATCGCCGCCCTCGGCGCCGATCCGCCGATCGCGGCCGTCACGGCGGCGCTCCGGGCCCTGGCCGGGCTGGGCGGCCCGGACGCCCATCTGAACGGCGGGATTCTGAGCCCGGCTCAGCTCCAGCGGATCGGCGGCCTGTTCGGCCGCGGCGCGACCGAGGGGGTGGTGACCGACCGCATCATGGCCCTTGAGTCGCGCCTTTGCCAGCTGGACGCGCTCGGCACCGGGCCGCCACCCGATCCGGCGCCGCCGGTGCGGCTGCGGGTCGCCGCGCTGGACCGGCGGGCCGGGGTGATCGGCAACCGGATGCTGGCCACCTACCTGGTCGCCGCGCTGACCCACATGCTGCGCCGGGCCGAGCCAGGTCAGCCGTGGGGCCGCACCGTCTGCGTGCTCGGTGCCGACCGGCTGGGCGGAGACCTGCTGGACCGGCTCGCCGACGCCTGCGCGGCAGTCAGAACCGGGCTGGTGCTGACGTTCCGGTCGGTGCCAGGCCCGGTCAGGGAACGCCTCGGCCGCGGCGACGCCGCGCTCGCGTTCATGCGCCTCGGCAACACCGACGAGGCCAGGGCGGCCAGCGAGCTGATCGGAACCGAGCACCGGTTCGTGGTCGGCCAGATTACCGACACGGAGGGGACGTCGGTGACCGACACCTGGGGTGGTTCCTACACCAGCACGGCCGGCACCGCCGACTCCTACTCCGACTCGGTATCGGTCAGCCGGACGGCGGGCGGCAGCCGGGGCCGCGGCCGCAGCGGCCCTGGCGGGTTCGGGCCCTTCGGCGGCTTCAGCGCGTCGGCGAGCCGGGACAGCAACTACTCGGTCAGCGAGTCTGAATCGGAGTCGCTGACCGAAGGGATCAACACGAGCACCTCCTGGGGCATCAGCCTGTCCAGGGCCTGGGGCGTGAACTCCTCGCTCGGCACGACCGCGCAGCGGTCGAGGGAACTGCTCGTCGAGGCGGACGAACTGCAGCGGCTCCCGCCGACCGCGCTGATCGTCAGCTACCCGGCGCAGGCCGGCCGCACCGTAGTGCTCGCCGACGCCAACCCGGCGATCGGCCTGCTGCCCGGCGCCGGCCGTTGAGCTGCCGGTGCGGCCGACCGGGCCGGCCACGTGGCAGACTCGGCAGCGTGCAGCGTCCTTTCAGCCAGGTTGACGTCTTCGGCTCCGCGCCGTTCAGCGGGAACCCGGTCGCCGTCGTGCTCGACGGGAACGGCCTCCGCACCGAGCAGATGCAGTGCTTCGCGCGGTGGACCAACCTGTCCGAGACGACCTTCGTGGTCGACCCGGACACCAGCGACGCCGATTACCGGGTCAGGATTTTCACGCCAGGCGCGGAACTGCCGTTCGCCGGTCACCCGACTCTCGGTACCTGCCACGCCTGGCTGGAGGCCGGTCACACGCCGCGCCGTCCAGACCGGATCGTGCAGCAATGCGGCGCCGGCCTGATCACGATCAGGCGCGACGGCGGCGGCCGGCTCGGCTTCGCGGCCCCGCCACTGGTGCGGTCGGGACCAGTCGAGGAAGAACTGACCGCCGAACTGGCCAGGCAGCTGGGGATCGGCCGGGACGCCGTCGTGGACGCGCAATGGGCCGACAACGGCCCGGGCTGGGTCGCGGTGCTGCTGGACAGCGCCGAGGCGGTGCTCGCGGTCAAGCCGGACCTGGTTCGCCGCGATCTCGGCATCGTCGGCCCGCATCGGCCAGGATCGGAGTGCGCGTTCGAGGTCCGGGCGTTCTTCCTGGTCGGGGGCCCGGTCCTGGAGGACCCGGTCACCGGAAGCCTGAACGCCTCGCTGGCCCAGTGGCTGCTGTCGTCAGGGCGCGCGACCGCGCCCTACGTGGCCAGCCAGGGCACCGCGATGGGTCGGCGCGGCCGGGTGCACATCGACGCCGAGGAGGACGGCACCGTGTGGGTGTCCGGAGCGACCACGACGGCGATCAGCGGCACGGCCAGCCTGTAGCCGGACGCCGGAATCTCGCAACCGGTAGCAGCGCAAGTGCGTGACTGATATGCATCGGTAGGTGACCAGCGCTCCCGGTATCGGCCTTCCGGGCGGCGCGCCCTGGTACCGGGTCGTCGCGATTCCCGACATCGGTTACGGCGGCACCGCCGAGCGGGATTACGCCGCGGTCCTGCCGGCCGTGCTGGATGCGGCGGCCCGCCGCCGGCCGTTCGCCACCGGCTGGCTGTCGCGCGGCGGCGGTGCGCCGCTCGAACTGATCACGAACTCCGGACCGCTACCGCCCGCGCCGGGCGGGCCCATCCACCCCGGGCAAGCCGGACGTGATCCGGAGGGCGGATCCGATCCGGCCCGCACCGAAGGCCGGTCCGAGCTGCTGTTTCCCTGGGGGGCCCGCGGCGTGGCCGGACGGCCCGGCTTGGCCGCCGACCTCGCCGCGCTGACCTGGGCGCCGTGCCCGGGACGCCAGGCGCCGCCGGCGGGCACCGCCGCCGGCCAGAGC
>JBPCKO010000354.1:0-5700 GCA_051004215.1 Streptosporangiaceae bacterium
GCTTCGTGCCCGCGCCGTCCGCGGCCGTCCGGGGAGTACCGGCCAGGCCGGCCCCCGCCCCCGCGCTGGCCGGCCCCGCGCGAGCCGATGGCGTCGCGCTGGGCGACGCTGATCAGCTCGGGGTTGACCTGCGGACGGGAGACCGGCGTGCCCTCGGGCCCGTCGTGGGCCAGGCGGCCGGCGAACAGGTCGTAGAGTCGGCCGCTGACCATCATGTGCTGCCACAGCGGCACCGGCCGGTGCTCGTCCACGATCACCGTGGTGCCGCCGCGCACCGAGCCGAGCCAGTCGCCGAATTCCTCGGCGTTACTGACGGTTGCCGACAGCGCGGTCAGGGCGACCGACTCGGGCAGGTGAATGATCACTTCCTCCCAGACCGCCCCGCGGAAGCGGTCGGCCAGGTAGTGCACCTCGTCCAGCACCACATGGCTGAGTCCGGTCAGGGTGGGCGAGCCCGCGTACAGCATGTTCCGCAGCACCTCGGTGGTCATGACGACCACGGGGGCCTCCCCGTTGATGCTGTTGTCGCCGGTCAGCAACCCGACCCGGCCGGCGCCGTAGCGGCGCACCAGGTCCCCGAACTTCTGGTTGGACAGCGCCTTGATCGGCGTCGTGTAGAAGCACTTACGGCCCTGACTGAGCGCCAGGTGCACCGCGAACTCGCCGACCACCGTCTTGCCCGACCCGGTGGGCGCCGCGAGCAATACGCCGTGCCCGCCGGCCAGCGCCCGGCACGCCGCGAGCTGGTAGTCGTCGAATTCGAACTCATACAGCGCCTGGAAGGCGCTCAGTTCGGGGTCGTCGTCCCGCCGGGCGCGCATAAAGGCCGCATACCGGTCGGCCGGACTTTCCGGGCTCGCAGGACTCGCTGGACTGCCCGGGTTGGTCATGAAAACAAGGCTACGTTCCGTCCCGCGCCGCTCAGCGCAGGGTGCCCGCCGGCGCGCCCGCGGCGGGCTGGGCGAGCGGGCGCCGCGCTGGGCGGGCTAGTGCTGGCCTGGGCGAGATAGCGCCCGGGCTGGGCGGGCTAGAACCGGGCTGGCGCCGGGCCGGCTGGCGCCCGGGGACGCGGCTAGCGGGGGGCGTCTAGGTCGTTGGTGAGGACGGGCTCCTCGTCGAGGCCGTATTCCTGGATTTCCTCGGCCGTCAGGCCCGCGTACACCGAACCGCGCCTGGCCTTGCGGCGGTCGTTCGCCCAGACGAACACCTCGGCCGCCTCGATCAGGATCACGCAAGGAACCGCGAGCAGCAGCATGCTGAACGGATCGGGGCTCGGCGTCGCCACGGCCGCGAACGCGAACACCCCGAAAATGATCATGCGCCGCCACTTGGCGAACCGCTGATGGCTCAGGATGCCGGCGACGTTGAGCAGAATCAGCACCAGCGGCAGCTCGAACGCCAGGCCGAAGATCAGCAGCATCGCCATCGCGTAGCTGAGATAGTTGTTGATCGTGATGATCGGGAAGACCTGGCCCGGCAGGATGCCGAGCAGGAAGCGCAGGCCCTTCGACATCGCGAAGTACGCGACTGCGCCGCCGAGGGCGAACAGCGGGATAGCTGACGCGGCGAAGAAATACGCCCAGCGGCGCTCCCTGGAGTGCAGGCCAGGCGCGATAAACGCCCATAGCTGGTACATCCACAGCGGGGCCGTTCCCATGATGCCGACCGCGATGCAGACCTTGACCTGCATGAACAGTCCGTCAAAGATGCCCGTCACGTAGAGCGGGCAGGTCTTGCCAGCGGCCGCCTGGCCAGGCAGGGGGATCTCCTGAGCAGACGAGTGCAGGTGCAGCCTGCAGTAGGGAGCCTGGAGAAAACTCCAGATGTGGCGGTAGAAGATCCAGGCGACTATGGTGCCGGCCAGGATGACGAGCGCGGCCCGCAGCGTCCTGGTACGAAGTTCCCTGATGTGCTCGACGAGCGACATCCGGGCTTCTGGGTTCTCTATCCGGCGGTTGCGCGGCCGAACCAGCTTGCGTGCTCCCGCGCCCCGCGCCGGGTCATCCGGTGAGGCGGCCATGACCGGCCGGGTCAGCTAGGCCGGGTCTGGGACGGCGTCTCAGCGGGCGTGGGCTGCTGCCGCTGCAGTTCGCTGAGCTGATGCTGCAGGGCGTCGATCTGGGCCTGCTGGGACGGCACGGCCGGCCCGCTGGTGATCTGCGGCGTCGGCGGCTGGTAGCCCGCCTGGTTCGTCGGCTGCAAGCCCGGCGTGGCCTCCTGCTCCTCGTCGCCGCCCTTGAACGACTTCTTGAAGATGTTCATGGAACTGCCCAGGGCCTTGGCGGCTCCCGGCAGCCTGCTCGACCCGAACAGGATCAGCGCCGCGAACAGCAGCAGCACGATGTGCCAGGGTGCGTCGAAGAAGCTCATGCCAGTCCCCATTTCCGTCGAGAGGCGTCCCTGGGCCCCGGTTACCAGTGATTCGTCACCGGCCGGGTTCCAGATTGCCCGGACCGTATTCTACAGGCGCTAAGCGCTCATGACTCGGATCAGGCGTACTGCGCCAGTGCGGTGGTGGCGTCCTGTTCGATCTGGGCGGCGAGCCCGGCCGGGGCCAGCACCTTGCCGTCCTCGCCGAGCCGGAGCGCGAGCCGTCGCACCCAGCGTGTATCCGGAGTCCGCAGCACCACCCGCAGGCGCCCGTCGGCCAAGTCGGTGACCTGCTCGCACGGGTAGTACTCGGCGACCCAGCGGCCGGCTTCGGAGAGCTCGAGTTCGACCCGCACGTCCGCCGCCGACGGCCGGAACAGCGGCCCGGAGTCGACATCGACGCCCTGCGCCTCCTCCGGCACCTGGGTCGGTACGTCGAGGACGGTCAGTCCGAGCACCCGGTCCAGCCGGAACAGCCGGACGGCGTCGGCGCTGCGGCACCACGCTTCCAGGTAGGTCCGGCCCTCGACCAGCAGCAGCCGCATCGGGTCGACGTCGCGCTCGGTGGCCTCGTCCCGGCCTGGCACATAGTAGGACAGATGCAGGCGCCGGCCGCGCCGCATCGCGTCCGCGACCTGGGCCTGGACCTCGTCCGGGGCCCGGCCGTCGATCTGCACCGCCACCTGGGCGCTGGCCGCGGCGGCCTCCCCGGCGGCCGCCTCCAGCTTGGCAATCGTCCGGCGCAGGGCCGAGCGGTCCTGGGGGCCGGGCAGCTCGGCCAGCAGCCGGAGCCCGATTAGCAGCGCGCTGGCCTCGTCGGGGCCGAGCCGCAGCGGCCGGTCCATCGACTCGGCCTCGCTGACCATGATCTCGCCGCCTTCGTAGGACAGGTCGATCGGGCAGTACGGATCGGGCGAGCGCAGCTCGACGCACCAGAGCATGTTCAGGTCGTCGACCAGCTCGTTCTCGCTTACCCCGAACGCGGTCGCGGTGTCGGCCAGGCCGACGACCTCCCGGCTGACCACGTAAGGGACCAGCGCCAGCAGCCGCTGCAGCCGGTCGGTCGCAGTCGCCGGACGCTGCGCTCGCCCGGACGGGGCCCGCCCGGACTGAGGCCGCCCGGATTGGCCCCGCCCCGACCTGGGCGCCCGCCCGCTCACGCCAGCGCTCCTTTCAGCCGCCCGAGCACGGCCTCGCGCAGGTCCACCGGCTCCAGCACGACCACGTCGGCGCCGAACGAGGCGAGGTAGTCGGCGTACCAGCCAGGCTCGGAGAACGGCGCCTCGACCAGATCCCAGCCATCCTGGCCTGGCTCGTCCCGCACGGCCCGGCGGCGCAGCCCGTACCCGGCGCCCGAGCGCACCCGCAGCACCGCGGTGCGCACGGCCGGCGGCTCGGTGTCCCAGGACTGGACCAGCGTGCGCACGTCGGTTCCGGCGGGCACCGTGACCGAGCCCGGCGGCCCGGTGAAGGTCACCGGCCCGTCGATCCGGCTCAGCCGGAACACCCGTTCCTCGCCCCGGGCCCGGTCGAGCCCGGCGACATACCACCGGCCGTGCCGGTTCATCACGCCCCACGGCTCGAGGTTCCTGCGCTGGGGCGCGGTCCGGCCCGCGGCCTGGTAGCCGAACGTGACCGGACGCCGGTCCCGCACCGCCCGCCAGAGCGGCCCGAACGCGGCCTCGCCCGTCCGCAGCCGCGGCTCGATGCCCGGACCTGAGCTCTCGTCGGCGTCGATACCCGCGGCCCGCAGCTTGAGCAGGCCGCCGGCCGCCGCTCCGGCCAGCTCGGCCTGGCGCCAGACCCGGGCGGCCAGGCCCAGCACGGCCGCCTCGTCCGGCTCGAACCGGATTTCGGGCAGCTCATAGGCCTGCCGGGAGATCCGGTAGCCGACTTCCTCCTCCGGGCCGTTCGTTCCGGTTTCCAGGGGAATGCCGAGTTCGCGGAGCTCGTCCTTGTCGCGTTCGTACATGCGCTTGAACGCTTCGAAGCTGTCCGGGTAGCCCGGTACGGCATCGCGGATCTGCCCGGCCGACAGATACCGGCGCGTGGACAGCAGGCAGACGACCAGGCTGAGCAGACGCTCGGTCTTCTGCTTGGACATTGCCACCCCGCGGCCAGTTCGGCTTGTTCGCATCGACGATAACCCGTACCGCGGGCCGGTCGCCGGATTGTGGCCGGTTCGGCCGCGCGGCGGCGCTAGCCTGCCAGGCGTGATCAGATGGCGGCGCGGGATCGTGACCGGAGTGCGGCGGGAGTGGCCCGGCGCGGCCGAGCTGGATGTGACCGTGGCCGGGACGCCGGTGCGAGCCCTGGCCTACCCCCGGCTGACCGGCCGCCCGGAGCCGGGAGACGAGGTACTGCTCAACACCAGTGCCCTTGCCGCCGGGCTCGGCACGGGCGGCTACGCGCTCGTCGTCGCCGCGCCGGGCCGGCTGCCGCCGGACCGGCTGCCGCCGGACCCGGGCGGCCCTGGGCACCTGGTCAAGGCCAGGTACACGCCGCTGCAGGCCTCCGTCCTCGGGGCCGACGAGCAGGGTTCCCCTTACCACGAGATGCTGCGCGACGCCGATGACCTGGGCGGCGTCCCCGTGGTGATTGCCGACCTGCACTCGGCCCTGCCCGCGGTGCTCGCCGGTTATTACGCGGAACGCCACGCCGTGCAGGCGACTGGCCGGCCGCTCGCTCCCGGGCCCGGCGGAGATCAGCCGCCCGCCCGGGCCGCCTACGTGATGCTGGACGGCGGCGCGCTGCCGGCCTGGTTCTCCAGGACCGTCGCGGCACTCCGCGAATCGGGCTGGCTGGCCGGAACCATCAGCACCGGACAGGCGTTCGGCGGCGATCTCGAGACCGTGACCGTGCACACCGGCCTGCTGGCCGCGCGGCATGTGCTGGGCGCCGACCTGATCGTGGTCGCGCAGGGACCAGGCAACCTCGGTACCGGCACGAGGTGGGGATTCTCCGGGGTCGCGGCCGGGGAGGCGGTGAACGCGGCCGCGGTGCTCGGCGGCCGGCCGGTGGCCTCGCTGCGGATCAGCGAGGCCGACCCGCGGGCCCGGCACCAGGGGATCTCGCACCATAGCCTGACCGCGTACGGGAGGGTCGCGCTGGCCCGGGCCGACGTCGTGGTGCCGGAGCTGCCCGGCGAGTTCGGGCAGCGGGTCGCGGCCGCTGCCCCGCCCCTGGCCGCCCGGCACCGGCTGGTCGGCACCGGCGTGGACGGCCTGAGCGAGGCACTGGCGGCCTGCCCGGTGCCGCTGTCCACGATGGGCCGCGGCCTGGACGCCGACCTGGCTTACTTCCTGTCCGCGGCGGGGGGGGGGGGGGGGG
>JBPCKO010000355.1:0-4402 GCA_051004215.1 Streptosporangiaceae bacterium
CAGCAGCAGGTTGGGTTCGGTCACGATCGCCCGGGCGATCGCCACGGCCTGCTGCTGGCCGGCCGAGAGCCGCCCGGCGGCGACCTTGGCCCATCCGGCCAGCCCGACCCGGTCGAGCGCGGCGGCCGCGGCGGCCCGCCGCTTCGGCCTGGCCACGCCGCCGTACAGCAGCGGGACCATCACGTTGTCGAGCGCGGTTCTGGCCGGGAGCAGCCGCGGCCGCTGGAAGACCCAGCCGAGCTGGCGGCCGCGCAGCGCGGCCAGGTCACGGTCGCCGAGTGCGGCCGTGTCCAGCCCGTTCAGCAGGTAACGCCCGGCGGCCGGGCGGATCAGCAGGCCAACGACCGCGAGCAGGGTGCTCTTGCCCGACCCGGCCGGCCCGGTCACCGTGACCAGCTCGCCGTGCCCGACCACCAGGTTGGCCGGCCCGAGCGCGGGGTCCGTCCCGCCCGGGTATCGCACCCAGACTCCGCGCAGCTCGATCAGGGGAGCCGCGGGCCCGGGGGCCAGCGGGGCGGTGATCTCCGCGCTCACCGGCTCGTGCCGATCAGCACGTGGTCGCCTGGCCCGAGCGCTCCTGGCCGGACCGACTGCACCGCCACCAGCCCGGCCGCGCTCGGCCCGGTGCGCACCGCCACCGCGGCCCGCGGCCCGCCCGATAGCTTGATCACCCGCGCGGGCTGGCCCGGCCGGCCGGCGATAATCGCGGCCGCCGGGACGGTCAGCACCGGGCTGGCCGTCACCGGCGCCTCGATGGTGAGGCGGACGCTCGCCCCGACCAGATGCTGCGGCAGCCGCCGCTGGCTGCGCACCAGCACGGGGAAGCCGCCGGGCGGTGCGCCGCCGACGGCCGGCAGGGGGCCGATCCTGGTCACCGTCCCCCGCGCGGTCACCGGCGGGATCGCGGACACGATCCGGGCGGCCATGCCCGGGCGGGCCAGGGCGGCCTGATGCGCAGTCAGGCTGCCGGTCACGTACGGAGGCCCGGTGGTCAGCGTGACCAGCGGGCCAGCACCGGCCGGGCGGCCGGTTCTGGCCCCTATCGCCACGACAAGCGCCGACTTCGCCGGGATGAACACCACCTCGCTCATCGGCAGGTAGGCGCTGGGGACCGGCTCGGGATCGGCCGGCGTCTTGGGCGGGTGATAGAGCGGCGCGGAGTAGCCGAGGTGCTGGTAGAAGAGCAGGACCGCGAACGACGTGCTCGGGCCGAAGTAGCCGCGGGGGTCGAAGATCGCGTAGCCGAGGCTGGCCAGCGCCCGCTGGAGCTGGGTCACGTCCGGACCCTGATCTCCTTCCCGCAGATCCCGGTAAGGCGGCAGCCGCCCGCGCAGGAGCAGGACCGGCCGGCCGTCCACCTCGGCGACCGCCCGGCCTGGCCTGACCACGTCGCCCGCCCTGACCGGCATCTTCGTGACGATCATGGTGCTGAACGGCGCGGCCGGAGTCACCTCGACGGTCCGCGCGGACCGGACCGCGCCCTGCACCGTGATCGGGTCGCGCAGCACCTGCCAGCGCGCCGTCGCGCTGATCGGCGTACTGGGCGGGGGAGCGGACCTGGCCGCGAGCTGCTGCGGGGACTCGATGAAGACGGCCGTGGCCAGGCCGGTCGCAGACATCGCGACCAGGCCGATGGCAAGCCCGCCGAGAAAGAACCGTCTGGACCGGAGCGGATCAGGTGCTGGCCAGCCGGTGTCGGGGCGAGCGGCAGGCTGGCGCCGCATCGCTTAGCTGGACGTGAGCCAGGGCAGGCGCCGTGGGCGCCCCGCCTGGTCCAGCGATCCGGACCGCCCGTCCGGTTCTGTGCACCGCACCGCGGCGCGCGACCCCCCGTGCACCACCGAACCCCCCGTCTACCTGGCGCAGGCTACCACGCGGGGTGGTTCTGAGCTGGGCAGAACGCACGGGTGAGAACCGGCTGCGGGGGAATGCTGTCTGCGTGCGACGGACGGGGGACCGTAGCCACAAGCCAGCCACGGATCGGTCGCTGTACCGGCGGGTTACCTGCTGGGCGGGGATCGACCGCAATCCGCTGCGGCGGTCTGTGGACAAATTCGAGAGCGGGCTGCGCTTCGTGCTGGTGCTCACCTTCGTGTTCGGCGCGGCCATCCTTGCGCCGGCTGCCGGACACCTGGCGACCGCGGCCGGGCTGCGCCAGGTCCGCCAGGAGTCGTCCTGGCGTGAGGTGAGCGCGGTGCTGCTCAGGCCTCCGCCGCCGCAGTTCTACGGCTACGGATCGATGTCGACCTACTGGGTGGCCGGGCGCTGGCGGGCCCCGTCCGGCGCGATCCGCCGCGACATGATCCCGGTCAGGTCCGGGATCCCGGCCGGCGGCCGGGTCAGCGTCTGGGTAACCAGGTCGGGCGGGCTGACCGGCCGGCATCCGATGACCGCGGCCATGGTGAGGCTGCGGTCCGCCCTGATCCAGGTCGGAACGGTAGCCGTGCTGGCTCTCCTGCTGTCGGCGGTCGCAGGCGTGGCCGCGGCCGTGCTCAACCGCCGCCGGATGATCGCCTGGGGTATCGACTGGGCCTGCTTCGGCCCGCGCTGGACCACACGGCGCTGGCCCCGGTCCTAACCAGGCCCCGCGTTCGTCGCGACGGTGTCGTGGTCAGTCGGCGCGGACGACCGTCACTGGGCAGTGGGAGTTCGTGACGCAATGCGAGCTGACCGAGCCGAGCATCATGCCCGTGAATCCGCCGTAGCCGCGGCTCCCTACCACCAGCAGGTCGGCGTCGGCTGACTCGTCGATCAGCACCTGCGCCGGATGACCGTAGACCGCCTTGCGCTCGATCGCGACGGGCGGCTCGGCGCCGAGCGCGCCCGCGATCGCCTCGCTGATAATCAGCTCCCTGCTCCGCTCGACCTCAGACTCCACGCTGGCCGGGGTGACGCCGACCGGCGGTACCCCGGCGGCGGACGGGTAATGCCAGGCCAGCACGGCCCGGATGGTGCCGCCGGTGGCCTGGGCGTAGCGCGCGGCCCACTTCAGCGCCGCGGCCGCGGAATCCGACCCGTCGACCCCCACCACCACGTGCTCGGTCTTGCCCTCTGTCGTCATAGCGGCCTCGTCCCGTCGTCGTAGCCATCACCTGGAAGCCATCATCAAACGGTGTACCCACGACAGGCGGCCAGGGCCGTCAGTCACCGAACCTTCGGCCGATCGCCATCTGGGCGTCGGCTCCGCGGCGTCCGGTTTGAGTGTCCTGCTTGACCAGGCCGGGGCCGGATGATTTGGTTCTGCCCATGACTGCGACGTGTTCGCTGCCGCCCCGGCCGGCCGGCCGGTGATGGCGCTCGCAGTCGCGTTCGTCGTCGTCGCGGCGATCCTGTGCGCGGCGGCCGTGCTCGCCCTCCTGGGCACCGGGCACCTGGGCCTGTCCGGTTCTGACCCGCTGGAGCGGGACGGGCTGGTCAGGGGCAAACGAGCGCCCGCCTGGACGCTGCCAGGCCACGATGGCCGGCCATGGTCCTCGCCGCCGGCCCGCGGGCTGCAGTTCATCGTCTTCGCCGACCACTCGCTGAAGTCGTTTCCTTCGGTGCTGGCCGGGCTGAGCGCGCTGGCGGCGGGTCAGGACATCGAGGTCGTCGTGCTGACCCGCGGCACCGCTGCGCACGCCTGGCACGTGCTCGACGGGCTGAGGCTGACCGGGGCGGCCGTGGTGGACGGCTCGCCCGCGCTGTACGGGAGGTACAACGTCCGGGTCATGCCGTTCGCGATCATCGTCGACCAGGCCGGCCGCGTGCGAGGGTCGAGCCTGGTCAACCACGACTGGCAGGTTGCCAAGCTGGCCCAGGTCGCGGCGATCCCGGCCGGAGCGGACGACCGCGCGCCCCGGCGGCGGATACTGAGTAGCCCGGCGGGGGGTTCCGGGGGGTCGTCCCCCTGGGCCAGCACCGGATAAGTAGCGGAGGGGGATCCATGGGGGTGGTGGCGCTGGCCTGCAAGGCCGCCGTCGCGGTGCTGCTGGTCGCCGCCGGCGGGGCCAAGCTCGCCGACCTGTCCGGCTTCGCCGCGACCGTGCGCCAGTTCTGGCCTGCCCCGATGTGGCGCGGTTCGGCGCTCAGGATCGCGGTCGCGGTCGCGGCGGCCGAGCTTGCCCTGGGCGCGGCCAGCCTGTCCAGCCCGCGGGCACGCTGGCTGAACCTCGCGGTGCTGGCCCTGAGCACCGGCTTCGTCGTCGTGGCCGCGGCCGGTTACCGCTGGCATCGCGGCCGTTCCTGTCGCTGCTTCGGCGCGCTGTCCGGGCGCGGGTTCAGCCTGGCGGGCATCGGCCGGGCCGGGCTGATCGCGCTGGCCGCGGCCGCCGCGGCGGTCGTTCCCTGCGGCTCGGATGTCACCCAGCTCGGGCCGGCCGGCCGGCTGGGCCTGCTGGCCGGCGCCCTGCTGGGGGCGCTGGCG
>JBPCKO010000356.1:0-2761 GCA_051004215.1 Streptosporangiaceae bacterium
TGGTCCCGGCCGTGGCCTCCCGTCCGGCCCGATCAGCAGCGGCGGCAGGTGCCCGGCGTTGCCGGCTACCCCCTCGCCGGTCAGCGGGTCGACCACGAGGTAGCAGACGGTCGTGACCTGCTCGGCCTGCTCGGTTGCGAGGAACAGCCGGTCCAGACCGGCCAGGACGGCGGCGGGGCGCGGGTCGGTCAGCGCCAGCGCGCGCAGCGCGTTGCGAACCCGGCCCATCCCGGCCGCGGCGGTCAGTCCCTTGCCCATCACGTCGCCGGCCGCGACGGCGAGCTTGCCGTCCGGCAGCCGGAACGCGTCGTACCAGTCGCCGCCGACCTCGATGCTGACCGGCTTGTAGAAGGCCTTCAGCGCGATCCCCGGCACGTCGGGCAGGGTGTCGGGCAGCAGGCTGCGCTGCAGGGTCTCGGCGGTGGCGTGCTCGCGCTCGTACAGCTTGGCCCGCTCCAGGGCCAGCGCGCCCTGCCCGGCGAGCGCCTCAAGGAACACCCGCTCCTCGTCGGTGATCTGATGCGGGCGGGTGAAGGCGAACTGCAGCGCGCCCAGCGGCGCGCCGGATGTCGTCAGCGGCAGCCCGACCCAGGACTGCTCGTCGCCGCCGGTGAGCAGGGGCGGCTCGTCCCCTTCGAAGTGCCGGCGCAGGCTGTCCTGGCTGGCGAAGACCACGCAGCGGCGCTGCGCGATGGCGGCCGTCAGCACGCTCGGCCGGTCCAGGGTGATCTCCCCGGCCAGCTCGGCCAGCCCGTCGCCGGAGGTGTCGGCCGTGAAGACCCGCAGCCGGAACCGGTCATTGCCGAGGATCGCGACCGCGGCCCGCTCCGCGCCAACCGAGGACCGGCCGACCTCGGTGATGACCGCCAGCACCTCCTGCACCGACAGCGCCTCCGCTAGCAGCGACGTGGCCTGCTGCAACCGCGAGGTGCGCAAGGCAGCCGCCGAGAGCTGCTCGGTCAGCCGCCCGCGCATCTCGTCGGCCTCGCGCTGGCTGGTGACGTCGGTGCTCGCCCCCATCCACTCGATGACCGCGCCGTCCCGCTCGATGGGCACGGCCCGAACGTCATAGTGCCGGTAGGAACCGGTCTTGGTACGGACCCGGTAGCTGCCGTCGAACACGGTCCCGGTCCGGATGCACTCACGCCAGTCCCGCTCGATCCGGTCCCGGTCATTGGGGTGGATGGCGGCCAGCCAGCCGCCGGCGAGGTAGTCCTCCAGCGACTGGCCGGTGATCCAGCGCCACTCCGGCGCGTCCTCGGCGACCTCACCGGCCGGGCCGGTGACCCAGACGACCTGATTTCCTGCCTGGACCAGGGAACGGTACCGCTCTCTGGTCCTGCGTACGGCCTCCGGCGAGTCCGGCCCGGCGGCCAGGCGGCCGGCGATCATGGTCACCCCGGTCACGGCGCCGGTGCCGTCGTGAGCCGGATACCAGGACAGCGCGATCTGGCTGCCGTCACCAGGGTCGACTCCGGCCCCTGGCCGCTCATCGGTGACCGGCAGGCCGTCGGCCAGCACCTTTCGCACCGCGGACCCGGCGATTTCGGCCAGCGCCGGCGGCCAGACCTCGGCCGGGGTGTGCCCGATCTGCCCGGCCGGCTCGACCCCGGTCAGCTCGGCGAGCGCCTGCCCGACCCGGCGGAGCCTGAAGTCCGCGTCGATGAACGCGAATCCGGTCGGTGCCTGCCCGAGCAGCGCGTCCAGCATCGCGGCATCACAAGCAGCGGCGGCGGCAGCCTGCGCGAGCGCCGGCGGCCGCTGGCCAGGCACCGGCGGCACGATGGTCATAGCGAGCACATCGCATCGGCGAGTTCGGTCACGGACGAGCCCCTCCCTGCGACGTCCAACACAAGAAGGCTAGCGGCATCGGGTGCCGATGACCCGCCGTCTGGGCCGGGAAGTAGTGCCGGGTCAGTGAATCCGGCCCGGCCCGGCCAGGCCGTCCCGCAGCCCGTCGCCGAGCAAGTTGAAGGCCACGACGGCCACGATGATCGCCAGGCCCGCCGGGTAGATCTCCCACCAGTAGCCGTCGTAGATGTAGCGCACGCCGCCGGCCACCATGTCGCCCCAGTCCGAGCCCGGCGGCCGGACCCCCAGGCCCAGGTAGCTCAGCGTGGCCAGGGCCAGGATCGCGTCGGCGACCTGGAATGTGACGTTAACGGTGATCACGCCCAGGGCGTTCGGTGCGATGTGCCGCACGATCGCGCGGACCCGGCCGCCGCCCATGAGCCGGACCGCCTGCACGAATTCCCGGCTCCGCAGGGTGAGCGCGGCCCCGCGGACCAGGTAGGCGGTGCTGAGCCAGGAGCTCGCCGCGATCACCACGACCAGCACGGCCGGCGACGGGGTGTAGATCGCGCTGAGCAGGAGCAGCAGCACGAGGGTGGGAATCGCGACGCCGGCATCGACGATTCGCATCATCAGCGCGTCAAGCGGGCCGCCCGTGTAACCCGCCACCGCTCCCCAGCCGGACCCGATCAGCGCGGCCAGCAGCCCGGCCGCCACCCCGACCGCCAGCGAGATCCGGCCCCCGGCCATCAGCAGCCCGAGCACGTCAAGGCCGTTGCCGTCGGTGCCGAGCGGATGGCCCGCCCCCGGCGGCCGGTTGCCGAGCAGCAGGTTCACCTTGGTCAGGTTCCCGTGATAGAACAGCGGCCCGGCGTAGCAGAACAGCACCAGGACGGCGATCAGGCCGAGGCCGGCCACCGCGGCTGGCGTAGCCGCGACCCGGCGGCCTACGGCGGTGCGGGCCGCAGGC
>JBPCKO010000357.1:0-21523 GCA_051004215.1 Streptosporangiaceae bacterium
GGCCGGACCCGGGCTGCCCGCCGGCGGCCCGGGCGGCAGCTGGTCGGCCAGCTCCTGCAGGCCCTCAGCGGCCGCGTCGACGGCGCCGGGGGCCCTGGCCTCCCGCAGGGCGGCCGCGATCTCGTGCAGCGCACCGGAGGCCAGGGCCAGCCCGTCGTCGGCCAGCGCCCGGTGCTCGGACGCCAGCGGCGCCTGCCCGAACTGCAGCGCGTGCACCTCGTGCCTGATCCGGTCGAGCTGGTCGGTCAGCCCGCGCAGCTGCTGGGCCTGCGGGCGGTCACCGGCCTGCAGCCAGGGTTCGATGACCTGCCGGGCCGTCGCGGCCGCCTCGGACACGGTGATCGGCAGCTGCTCGTGGCCGGCTGCGGCGCCGGCCAGCGCGTCGTAGGCGGCGGCCAGGGCGGCGCGCTGCGAGCGGAGCGGCCGGGGCGACTTAATCGCGACCGCCAGCCCGGTCTGGAACAAGCCGCCGGCCAGTACCCAGCTGCCGTGCACGGCGGCAAGCCAGGGCGGGACCGCGAACCGCCCGAAGACCAGCAGCGCGATCGTCGCGTTGATGCCGACCTGGGTCGCGCCAGACCCGGCCGCGACCAGCAACCCGGTGACGAAGCCGGCCGCCGCGAGCACGACCAGGTGAGCCGCCGGGACGAGCCCCGACACCGCCGATGAACGTGGTCAGGCCCATCCCCAGGCTGGTGGCCAGCATCGTGCCGGCCGGGGTGCGCGGACCGGCGGTGACCGTCGCGATGCCGACGCTGAAGGCGCCGAACGCGGCCGCGGCGCCGATCGCCGGCTGCCCGGCCGCGACGCCCGCGATGAGCGGCAGGACAACTCCGGTGGCGGCCCGGGCGGCGGCCACCGGGCGCAGCCCGGACCGGTCGACGCGGAAGGCCGAGGCGAACGCCTCGCGGGCTCCCGAGGTCACGGGGGCAGAACGGTCAGCGGGCGGCCGCTCGTTCCCGCTGCTGCTGCTTCTGCGCCTTCTTATAGGAGCGCACCGCCGCCAGCGAGATGTCGTCGCTGATGTCGGCGACCGAGTAGTGCGAGCCTGCCTCGCCGAAGTGCCCGGCCGCGTCCCGCCAGCCATCCGGCTGGATGCCCAGCTGCTTGCCGAGCAGCGCGATCGTGATCTGCGCCTTATAAGCGCCGTAGCCGGGCAGCTCGGACAGCCGGCGGCGCAGGTCAGCGCCGTCCTTCGCGGTGGCCCAGACCGCGCTGGCGTCGGCGTCGTAGCGATCGGCGACGATCCTGGCCAGCTCCTGAGCCCGCGCCGCCATTGCCCGCGGGAACCGGTGCAGAGCCGGGCGCTGCGCGAAGATCTCCGCGAGCGCGTCCGGATCGAAGTCGGCGATTTCCTGCGCGGCCGGCTCGTGCCCGAGCCTGAGCGCCAGCTGATACGGGGAGTTGAAGGCCTTCTCGAACGGCACCTGCTGGTCCAGCATCATCGCGAGCAGCAGCGCGAATCCGTCGCGCGACAGTAGCTCGTTGGCCTGCGGCTCGATCGGCAGCGACAGCGTCATGTGGTCCTCCCGGGGCGTTCGCCCCATCATCGCGCATCCGATCCGGCCGCGTCGCTCCGGCAGGCAGCTACCTTGGGGGTAAGGGAATGATTGCCGCGGGCCGGCCAGGATCGGACGGCCGGACGGCATTCCGTAGCGAGTGGAATAGCCGGAAGGTTCGTAATGACCCCTCACATGAAGATCGGGATCGCCGGTGTCGTGATCGGGCTCATCCTGCTGATCATCGACCCGTGGCTGGCCCTGGGCGTCATCGTGCTCTCGATCGCGATCCCCGCGGTCGCCTACGCCATGCTGGACTCGAACCAGAAGGCCCGGCTGAAGGGGATCCGCAGCCGGCGGCAGCTCGGCGGCTGACCAGAGCAGGCCGGCCGGGCCGCCCGGGTCGCCAGGACGCCGGGCCGTCAGGAAGCTAGGCCGTCAGGAAGCTGGCCGGGGTAGAGCAGGGCGATCTGCCGCGGGTACGCCGCGATCAGGCGCAGCTCGTCGTCGGTCAGCGGCTTGCCCGTCGCCGACCCGCAGAGCTGCACGAGCTGGAAGACCAGGTCCTCGTCCTGGCCGGCCTCGATGCCGAGTCCGGCCAGCACGTGCCGGAACCCGGCCTTGCCGCCGTACTCGCCGGTCAGCACGACCCGCCCGGCCTTCGCGTGCCAGTCCTGCGGGAACGGCCCCAGCGTGTCGTCGTCGTACAGCTCGTAGTTGGCCCGGTCCTTCAGCGCGCCGTCGGCGTGAATGCCCGACTCGTGGGCGAAGGCGTTCCGGCCGGTGCCCGGCTGGTTCGGCGGCAGCGGCTGCCCGAACGCATAACTGGCCCACAGCGCGAACCGGCGGGCCCAGGACAGGTCAAGCGGGTCGCCGAGCTCGACGGAGCCGGCCACCCCGAACGAATGCCGGAAGGCCAGGATGACCGAGAGCAGGTCGGCGTTGCCCGACCGCTCGCCGATGCCGTTCACGCAGGTGTTCACCCAGGCGTCCTGGCCCGCGTCGAGGTCGCCAAGGGCGCCGGACACCGAGTTGGCGACGGCCATCCCCAGGTCGTTGTGACAGTGCGTCTCGACCGGCATGCCGGTGGCGGTGGCCAGCTTGGCGAACCGCTCCCTGATCCGCTGGGGCGAGTCGCCGCCGATCGTGTCGCAGTACCTGACCCGGTCAGCGCCGGCCTGCCGGGCCGCCAGCGCGAACTCGGTGAGGAACCCCTCGTCGGTGCGCGAGCCGTCCTCGGCGTTCACCCCGATCGTCTGAGCGCCGCCGGCCCTGGCCGCGGCGACGGCGGCGGTCATCTCGCCGATGATGGCGGTCCGGTCCAGCTTGCCGCGGAACTTGTGCGCGATCATCTGGTCCGAGGTGGAGATCGACAAGTTGTAGTGCTCAAGACCGAGCGGTACCGCGGCCGTCACGTCGGCGGTGACGGCCCGGCACCAGCCGGACAGCCGCATCGCGCCGAACGCGCCCGCCCTGGCCAGGGCCACGTTCGCCCGCACGTACGGAACCTCGTGGAACAAGAAGGGGAACCCGATCTCGGACTGCGCGACCCCGAGCCTGGCCAGGTAGTAGTTCACCATCGTCTTGCCGAACTTGGACAGGCCAGTGCGGGCCGTCTGCACGCCGTCCCGGTTGGTGACATCCAGGATATGGACCTGCGGCACGTCGCTACTCCCCGTCGTTGCGGCGGTGTTCGGAACTTGATTATCAGCGCCTGATCCACCATCCTGTCAATGTTGACGAAAATCAATGTCAATCGGTCAAGGTCAGGATCAGGACCGGGAGGGGCGCGGCGTGCCGGGCGATTGGATCAGCGCGGCCGAGGCGGCCAGCCGTCTCGGCGTCAAGCAGGCCAGCCTGTACTCCTATGTCAGCCGGGGCGTGCTGACCAGGCGGCGGGCCCCGGGCGCGCGGACCAGCCTGTTCAGCGCGGCCGAGGTTGAGGGACTGGCCCGCCGGGGCAGGCCGCGCCGGGCACCAGGCGCGGCCGAGCTGATCATCGAGACCGGGCTGACCGAGATCAGCGGCGACCGGCTCAGGTTCCGGGGCCGGGACGCCATCGCGCTGGCCAGGGACTGCGAGCTGGAACAGGTCGCCGAGCTGCTGTGGACCGGCACGCTGGCCGGTCCCGGCGAGCCCTGGCAGGCGCCTGCCGACGCGGTGCGGGCAGGCCGGGCCGCGCAGGCGGCCTTGCCGGCCGGAACCCTGCCGCCCGAGCGGCTGCAGGTGATCGTCCCGGTGCTGGCCGTGGCCGACCCGCTCCGGCTGCACCTGGACCCGCCGGCGGTGATCGCCGCGGGCCGGTGCCTGATCGCGGGCATGACCGAATGCCTGCCGCTGGCCGGGGAGCCCGGTCCGGCCGGCTCGATCACCGAGCGTCTGGCGGCCAGGCTCTGCCCGGTGCCGCCCGGGCCTGGGCTCGCCGGCGCGCTCCGGGCCGCCCTGTCGCTGCTCGCCGACCACGAGCTGGCCGCCTCCACGCTCGCCGCGCGGGTCGCGGCATCGGTCCGCGCCGACCCGTATGCGGTCGTGGCGGCCGGCCTCGGCGCGGTCGGCGGGTCGCTGCACGGCGGCGCGTCGTTCGGCGCCGAGGTGATGCTCCGGGCGGCCAGTCAGCCCGGTGACGCGGTCCGGGTCGTCGGCGAGCTGCTCCGGCGGGGCGAGCGGATCCCCGGCTTCGGCCATTTCGTCTACCGGGGGCACGACCCGCGAGCTGTTCTGCTGCTTGACCTGGTTCGTGCGGCCGCGCCTGCCTCGCCCCGGCTCGCGGTCGCCGAAGCGGTGCTGGCCGAAGCGCGGCGGCGGGCCCTGCCGGCGCCGAACATCGACTTCGCGCTGGCGATGCTGGCGTCGGTCGCGGGCATGGTGCCCGGCGCGGGGGAGGCGATCTTCGCGGTGGCCCGGGCGGCCGGCTGGCTCGCGCACGCGCTGGAAGAGTACGCACGGCATGCCCCGATTCGCCCCCGTGCGATCTACACCGGGCCCGCCGCCCTGCCCGGATAGGCTGGGTCCGTCGAGCCGGCACCGAGGGAGGGCGAGGGTTGATCGACATCGCTCCGATCGAGACGCCGTCGCTCGGCGACCGCAGCTATCTGGCGACCGATGGTTCCGTGGCGATCGTGATCGACCCGCAGCGGGACATCGACCGCGTGCTAACCGCCGCGGCCGCCCGCGGGGTGACGATCACGCACGTCTTCGAGACGCATATTCACAACGACTACGTGACCGGCGGTTACGCGCTGGCCCAGGCCGTCAGGGCGGCCTATCACGTCTGCGCCGACGACCCGGTGTCGTTCGACCGCGTGCCGGTCCGCGACGGCGACCTGGTCGAGGCCGGCGAGATGCAGGTGCTGGTCATGGCGACCCCCGGGCACACGTTCAACCACCTGTCGTTCGCGGTCCGGCACTCGGGCCTGGTGGTGGCCGTGTTCACCGGCGGCTCGCTGCTGAACGGCTCGACCGGGCGGACCGACCTGCTCGGCCGCCAGTACCGGGAGGAGTTGGCCCGGGCCCAGCACGGCTCGGCCAGGCGGCTCGCCGCGGAGCTGCCCGCGGACGCGATGGTGTGCCCGACGCACGGGTTCGGCAGCTTCTGCTCGGCCAGCCCGACCTCGGGCCACGCCTCCACGATCGGGATGGAGCTGACGGCCAATCCGGCGCTCCGGCTGAGCCGGGACGACTACGTGGAGTCGACGCTGGCCGCGCTCGACGTCTACCCGGCGTACTACGCGCACATGGCCCCGGCCAACTCGGCCGGGCCGCTCGCCCCTGACCTCACGCCGCCGCGGCCGGCCGGCTGCGCCGAGCTGCGCCGCCGGATCGACGCGGAGGAGTGGGTGGTCGACCTGCGGTCCCGGGTCGCGTTCGCCGCCGGGCATGTTCCCGGCACGCTGCAGTTCGAGCTCGGTGACAACCTGACCACGTACCTGGGCTGGCTGATCCCCTGGGGCACGCCGCTCACCCTGCTCGGGACCACCGCCGACGACGTTGCCGCGGCACAGCGGGAGCTGGTCAGGATCGGGATCGACCGGGTGCAGGCGGCCGCTTCCGGGACGCCGGAGGCCTGGGCGGGCGGCCAGCCGCTGGCCCGCTATCCGGTCACCGACTTCGCCGGGCTGGCCAGAGCCCGGGCCGGCCAGGTCTTCGTGCTGCTCGATGTCCGCCGCCAGCCCGAGTGGGACGCCGCCCGGATCGAGGGCGCGTTGCACATCCCGCTGCACGAGCTGCCCGGGCGGATCGGCGAGATCGGCCCCGGCCAGGTCTGGGTGCACTGCCAGTCCGGCTACCGGGCCTCGGTCGCCGCCTCGCTGCTCGACGCGGCCGGGCGGGACGTGGTGCTGGTCGACGATGACTTCGACGTCGCGCAGAAGCTGGCCCTCGCGGGCGCCGGGCCGGCGGCCGCATACTGAGGGCTGGTGTCCCGATCCTGGAGAGCTGACCGATGCCTGTTCGCCGCCTGAACCACGCCGTCTTGTACGTCCGCGACCTGGCCGCCTCGGTGGCGTTCTACCGCGAGGCGCTCGGCTTCGAGGTGCGCACCGAGATCCCGGGCCGGGCCGCGTTCCTGCGCGCGCAGGGTACCGAGAACGATCACGACCTCGGCCTGTTCGCGGTGCCCGACGGTACCGTGCCGGAGGGGCGCTACCTGGGCCTGTATCACCTGGCCTGGGAGGTTGGCACGCTGGCCGAGCTAGCCGAGACGCAGTCGCGGCTGACCGTGCTGGGCGCGCTGGTCGGCGCGAGCGACCACCGGGTGTCGAAATCCCTGTACGCCAAGGACCCCAGCGGCATCGAGTTCGAGGTGATGTGGCGGGTGCCGCCCGGGGACTGGGAGCAGGAGGTGGCCGCCGGCGCGATGATCGCGCCGCTGGACCTGGAGGCCGAGGTGGCCCGCTGGGGCGCCGACCACGCCACCGGTGCCGCGGCCGGCTCGGTCACCTGACCGCGCTGGGCAGCGCGCGACCTCGCCGACCGCCGCGGGCCTGGTGCGGACCTCGATCGTGCCCTTGTAGGTCACGCCCTTGACGTGCACCACGGGCGCCCGCGGAGCCAGCCCGGTGCCGGGGGCCGCGCCGACCTGGTCGTCGGTCATTGACACGCCGGTGCCGCCGAGCTCGACCCGCACGCCCGGCGGGACCAGCACCTCCGCGCCGGACTTGTAGCAGACGAGCACGATCGTCGTGACCGGCGCTGGGAGCCGGGCCGCGCGCAGTTCTAGCACGCCGCTGCCCTTGTAGACCAGCGAGTACAGCCGGCCGGGCACGGTCCACCGGCCGGCCCGCCGGATGGAGCTCTTGAACGCGATGGCGAACCGTCCTGGCCGGACCTGGGGTCCCGCGCCGGCCGGGTGCTGGGCCGGGTGCTGGGCCGGGAGGTCGACGGTCAGCTTCTCCAGCTCGCCGCTGGTCCTGGCGGTCAGCGCGGAGCGGATCCGGTCGTCGAACTCGCCGTCGGTCAGCCGGTGCTCGGCGAAGGCCACCTGCAGGCGCTCGGTGACCGCATCACGTTCTGCGTTGGAGGCCAGCATCGCGGCGGCATCGTGCTCGCGGCGCTCGGGCAGCGTCATCGTCCAGGTCCTCCTCAGGTACGGGTCGCGATATATCTTAATCGGAACTTCCGTGCAGGCAACCCTCCGAGGCCGCGGAACGAGCGGGTGCCCCCAGCAACGTGGCGGCCTTGCTGTTGCTCTAGCAGCAGCAACTCCACCACGTTGTCCTCACGGCCGTGACCCGAGCAGCAGCGGGTCGTCGCCGCGGCGCGTGCTGACCGGGTTCAGGCTCGGGCCGATCCGGGGCGAGCGATGGTGATGTACCAGTAGCCGCCCGCGAGATTCAGCGCCCCGAGAACCAGGAAGAAGGCTGCCCATCCGTAGACGGCGTACGAGAGGCACACGACGCCCGCGGCGGCCGCGACACCGCCGCCGACAAGGCGCGTGACCCCGAAGACGCGGAGGTGGCGGTACTCATAGGGCACGATCAGGCGGTGCAGGCCGGGTCGCGGTGGAGAAAGCCACCACCCGCGCAGGCCTTTCTGAGCGGTGTTGTCGCTGGGGGTGTTCATCGGGATGCCTCCTGTGGGCTGTGGTGCCGGGCACCCGGTCCCTTCTATCAAAGTGATATCATATTGATAGGTGATTCGTCAATGGCGGCCGTCCCAGCTGGCCGAGCGGCGTTCTGCCTAGTCGTAGTATCCGACGCCATGGAGACCACCACGCATGTCGTCCCGGGCTCGGACGGCGAGATGATCCGGGTCGAGGAGACCGGCGGATCGCCGACGCCATCACCGACAACCGTCACATTGCCAGGGCGCTGGGGATAGCACGGATGGGTGGGTGGGGTTTCTCCGGCGGCGGTTCCTACGCGCTTGCCAGCGCCGCCCTGCTGCCCGACCTGGTCACCGGCGCGGCAGTCTTCGCATCTTTCGCGCCCTACGGATCGCCGGGCCTGGATTTCTGTGACGGCATGTCACCGGAGTCCGCGGGCGAGGTCGAGCTGTTCTTCACCGACCGCTCGGCCGCCCGCCAGCACTGGCGTCAGGACGCCGACCGGCTGTTCGCCGCCCTCAGCACACCGGACGACTGGACCGCGATCCTCACCCCCTGGGGCTGTGACCTCACCACCACCCGCGTCCCCGTCCGCCTGTGGCACGGAGCCCGCGACCTGGCCGTACCCGTCGTGCACGGCCGGTGGCTCGCGACCCACGTGCCCGGCATAGTGGCGCACATCTCAGAATCGGAAGACCACGCCAACACCGAACACAACCATAAGGAAACGGCCTACGCCTGGCTGAGCCAGCTCACCTGACCGACCCGGTATTCAGCCGGGGCCGTCGGCTGGCGTGGCCCTCAGTCCGTCGAGGACGAGGGCGAGCAGCCGGTCGGCCTGTTCGTTGTCATCGCCCGCCCACTCCGTGGTCATGCTGATCGCGTGCACCAGCCGCATCAGGTCGGCCGGGTCGGCGTCGGCGCGCACGGCGCCCGCCTGCTGAGCGCGGGCCAGGATGTCGCTCGCGGCCCCCCGCACGATGCCGCTGCTCGAGGTCATCACCTCGGAGTCCCTGGTGACCGTGGTCAGCAGGGCCGACGTCAGGACGCGCTTGGTGCGGCCGAAGTCGAGCAGGTCGCGCAGCCAGGTGGCGAGGGCCTCGGCGGGCGGCTTGGTGGCGATCAGCTCGTCGGCGCGGGCCCGCAGCCCCTCCACCTGATCGCGGTACACCGCCTCCAGCAGCGCCTGCCGGGTGGGGAAGTGGCGGTACAGCGTGCCGATCCCGACCCCGGCGCGCTTGGCGACCTGCTCGAGCGAGACGTCATCGGCGCCGTGCTCGGCGAACGCCGCGGCTGCGGCCGCGAGCAGCTTGCCGTAATTGCGCCGGGCGTCGGCCCGCATGCCCCGGTCCGCGGGAGGCCGCGCAGCCGGCCCGTCCGGTCCGCTCGCCTGCATCGATAGATCACCTGCCTCTGGATTTGCAAAACGGAGGCAGCCTCCGTATAGTTACCGGAGGGATCCTCCGAATAGATACTAGCTCGCTCAGCGGCCGTTGGCGAGTCCCATGAGGCCACATGGGGCCGACGGCGCTGCGCATCGCGCCTGGAAGGAACCTGGTGCCTACTTCCACCATCGCTGTCCAAACCACCGCACGCCCGGAGCTGGCTCCGCGGCCCCGCGACCGGCGGGGCATAGCGCTCGCCATCGTGCTGTGCGCGCAGCTCATGATCGTGCTCGACCTGACCGTGGTGAACATCGCCCTGCCGGCCATCGCCCGCGGTCTGCATTTCTCCACCCCCAGCCTGGCCTGGGTGCTCAACGTCTACTCACTGACCTTCGGCGGGCTGTTGCTGCTGGGCGGCCGGGCCGGCGACATCCTCGGCCGGCGGCGGACCTTCATGACCGGCATCGCCGTGTTCACGGCCGCGTCGCTGGCCGGCGGTCTGGCCACGTCCGCCGCATGGCTGCTCGCCGCGCGCGCCGTTTCAGGGCGTGGGCGGCGCGATCGCGTCGCCCGCCGTGCTGGCGACCATCATCTCCGGCTTCCCCGAGGGACGGGAGCGGACCAGGGCCCTCGGCATCTTCACCGCCGTGATGATGGGCGGCGCCTCGCTCGGCCTGGTACTCGGCGGCCTGATCACCGAGTGGGCCTCGTGGCGCTGGGTCCTGTTCATCAACGTGCCCATCGGCGTCGCGGTGCTCGTGGCCGCCCCGCGGATCCTGCCCGAGTCCGCCCGCCAGCCCGGCCGGTTCGACCTCGTCGGCGCGCTGACCTCGACGGCCGGCATGTCCGCGCTCGTCTACGCGTTCCTCAGGGCCGCGGCCAGCGGCTGGACGGACCGGCTGACAGTGGCGGCCTTCGCGGCGGCCGCGGCGCTGCTCGGTGCGTTCGTGCTGAACGAGGCCCGCAGCCCGCAGCCGATCACGCCGCTGCGGTTGTTCGCCGACCGCAGCCGGTCAGGCTCCAACGTCGCCCGGCTGCAGCTGGTCGCGGGCATGTTCGGGATGTTCTGCTTCCTGACCCAGTACGTGCAGGAGATCCTGCGCTTCAGCCCGCTGAAGGCAGGCATCGCGTTCGTGCCGATGACCGGCGCGCTGTTCACCGTCTCGCGGCTCGCGCCCCGGCTGATCGCGCGGTTCGGGCCGAAGCGGCCCATGGTCGCGGGCCTGCTGCCGGTCGTCGCCGGGATGAGCTGGCTCACCCAGATCACGCCGGGAACCAGCTACGTCCAGGGCATTCTCGGCCCGATGCTGCTGCTCGGGGCCGGCCTGGGCGTCGCCTTCGTGCCGCTGACGATGGCCTCGCTGGCCGGTGTCCGGCCGGAAGACTCCGGCGCGGCGTCCAGCATGGTCAACGTGACCCAGCAGGTCGGCGGGGCGCTCGGACTCGCGATCCTCGTCACCGTCTTCGGCACGGTCAGCAAGTCCGCCGCGCGCCATCCGGTGCCCGGCGCCGGCCCGGTCGCCCGGGCGCACGAGATCCTCACCCACGCGATGGCCAGCTCCTTCACCACGGCGGCGGTCTTCGACCTGTGCGCGCTGCTGGTGATCACGCTCGCGATCAGGATGCAGACGGCCGGGCCGGCCGCCGTCACCGGGACCGACGGGTGAGGGCGGCGTACAGGGCCGCGGTCTGGGCGGCGATGCTCGCCCAGCTGAACTCCCCGACGGCCCGCTGCCGCCCGAGCTGGCCCATCCCCGCCGCGCGGGCCGGGTCCGCGGTCAGGGCGGACAGGGCCCCGGCCAGCCGGAGGTGATCGCCGGGCGGAACCAGCAGCCCGGTCCGGCCGTCGGCCACGACCTCGGGGATGCCGCCGACGGCCGAGCCGACGACCGCCGTGCCGCAGGCCATCGCCTCCAGGTTGACGATGCCGAGCGGCTCGTACAGGGACGGGCAGGCGAAGACGGTGGCGTGGCTGAGGATCTGGATCACCTCGGGCCTGGGCAGCATCTCGTTGATCCACACGACACCCGACCTCGAAGCCCGGAGCCGGGCGGCCAGGCCCGTTACCTCGGCGTGCAGCTCGGCTGTGTCGGCCTGCCCGGCGCACAGCACCAGCTGCACGTCGGGGTCGAGCAGCTCGGCCGCGCGGAGCAGCACGGGCAGGCCCTTTTGCCTGGTGACCCGGCCGACGTAGGCCACGGCCGGGCGGGCAGGGTCGATCCCGTGCCTGGTCAGGACGTCGGTGCCAGGATCGGGAGCGTACTGGGCGGTGTCGATCCCGTTGCGGATCACGTGCACTCGCTCGGGCCGCAGCGACGGGTAGGTCGCCAGCACATCGGCGCGCATGCCGCTGGATACGGCGATCACCACGTCCGCGGCCTCGACCGCGACGCGCTCGCACCAGGAAGACAGCGCGTAGCCGCCGCCGAGCTGCTCGGCCTTCCACGGCCGCAGCGGTTCGAGTGAGTGCATCGTCATCACGTGCGGGACCTGGTACAGCATCGCGGCCAGGTGCCCGGCCAGGTTGGCGTACCAGGTATGGGAGTGGACGACGTCGGCCGAGCCGACGGCCGCGGTCATCGACAGGTCGGCCGAGATGATCCCGAGCGCCGCGTTGGCCCCGGACAGCAGGTCCCAGGGCCGGTGCGCGATCGCGCCCGGCCGGTCGGCGCCCTGGCAGTGCACGCTGAGGCTGACCAGCGAGCGCAGCTCGCGGGCCAGGTACTCCACGTGCACGCCGGCCCCGCCGTACACCTCAGGCGGGTACTCCCTGGTCAGCAGGGCGACAGCGACTTGGCCAGCCACCGTCACGGCGTGACTTTCTGGCCCTTGCCGACAACGGTGATGCCGCCGGCCGAGACCAGGAACCCGCGGGCCCGGTCGTGCTCCTTATCGACGCCGATCTGGACCCCATCCGGCACTTCGATGTTCTTGTCCAGGATCGCGTCCTGGACGACGGCATGGCGCCCGATCTTGGTGTTGTGCATGATGACCGCGCGCTCGACCCTGGACCAGGAGTTCACCCGCACGCCGGGGGACAGCACCGACTGCACGACCAGGCCGCCGGATACGACCACGCCGTTGCTGACCACGCTGTTGATGGCCCGGCCGATCCGGTCGCCGGTGTTGTGCACGAACTTGGCCGGCGGCTGGGACGGCACGTAGGTCAGGATCGGCCAGCGGTCGTTGTACAGGTTGAAGATCGGATGCACCGCGCACAGGTCCAGGTGGGCCTCGAAGTAAGAGTCCAGCGTCCCGACGTCGCGCCAGTAGCCGGTGTCCCGGTCCTCGGCTCCCGGCACCTCGTTGTCCTCGAAGTTGTAGGCCTGCGCGCACCCCTGCTTGACCAGCATCGGGAGGATGTCGCCGCCCATGTCGTGGCGGCTGCCGTCGTCGATCGCGTCCTGGCGCAGCGCCTCGATGAGCACGTCGGTGCTGAACACGTAGTTGCCCATGGACGCATACGACTTGCCGGGGTCGCCGGGCAGGCCGGGCGGATCGGCCGGCTTTTCCAGGAACGCCTCTACGGTTCGCCCGTCGCTGGCGGTCTGGATGACGCCGAAGCTGGTTGCTTCCTCGCGGTCTACCGGGATCGCGGCCACCGTCACCCCGGCGCCCCCGTCGACGTGCCGGCGGACCATCTGCATCATGTCCATCCGGTACACGTGGTCCGCGCCGAACACCGCGACGATGTCGGGGTTGTCGTCGTAGATCAGGTTGAGCGACTGGTAGATCGCGTCGGCCGAGCCGGTGTACCAGTGCGGCCCGAGCCGCTGCTGAGCCGGAACCGGCGTGACGTAGTTGCCGAGCAGGCTGCTGAGCCGCCAGGTGGTGGTGACATGCCGGTCCAGGCTGTGGCTCTTATACTGGGTCAGCACGCAGATCCGGCGGCAGCCGGCGTTGACCAGGTTGGACAGGGCGAAATCGATCAGCCGGTACAGGCCCCCGAACGGGACGGCGGGCTTGGCCCGGTCGTCGGTGAGGGGAGCGAGCCGCTTGCCGGCTCCGCCCGCGAGCACGATCGCCAGTACTTGCGGCTCAGCCATCCGGTGCTCCCGTCGAATGCGGACGTCACAAATACCCTGCCCGCATCACCCTGCCCCTTACCGGACGCTGGGTCCAGAGATGACGGGAATACTCACCCGGATCTTCGACTGGGCATGCCCTGTCTGCTCCCAGTCATCCATGAAGACGGCATCCAGGCCGTTCCTGGCGGCCAGGTCGATGAGCGTCTGGGTCCGGTAGTAGAAGTCTTCGCGCAGCACGTCGTGCTCGGCGCCCTCGGTCCGGTCGAAGGTGAAATCGAAGAAGCCGCCGGGAGCCAGCACCCGGCCGATATGCGCGAAACACTCGTCGATGACCTCGGGCGGGGAGTGCGAGAACACGCTGTGGGCGTGCACGAAGTCGAACCCCCCGGCTGGCAGGAACTGCAGGCGCAGGTCCTTGACCAGCGTCAGGTGCGGCAGCTTGGCGGCCAGGCCGTACTCGGCGATGGTGTCCTGCGCGGCCAGCAGGATGTCGGGGGAGATGTCCAGGCCGTAGTAGCGGCCTGGCTCCAGGTAGTCGATGAACAGCCGCCCGGCCCGCAGGTTGCCGCAGCCGATCTCCAGCATCGCCATGTCGGGCTTGAGGCCGTGGCCGGTCGCGTAGTCGAACTGCAGCTGCCCGATCTGGAGCCAGGCCTCGTGCGACGGGCTGCCGCCGACGGCGGCTTCCTTGCTGCGGGCGGCGTCGGACGCCATCACCGCGCGGTAGTAGCTGACGTGATCAGGCGAGGTGCGCAGCAGGTAGGCGTCGCGCGCCCGGCGCCGGACGTAGCCGGTGATCTTGCCGGGATGGGTGAGCGCGTAGCCGACCTGGAACGTGAGCCTGGAACGGTCCTTGGAATGCACCCAGACAGAGTAGAGCCTGCGGCGGTCAGGACGAGCCGGAAGCCCCCGTCATCCGCTTAGCCGTCTGCCGGACGGCGAACCTGACCGCCATCAGCCGCGCGACCGCGACGCCGATGCCCGCGACGACGGTCCAGGCCAGCGCCTCGCCGATGTTGACCTCCGGGTCCTCGGCCTTATCGGGAGGTACCTCTCCCCGCACCTTCGTCCAGGCGAAAGTGAGTGCCTTGCGCGCGACGAACGCGGCCGCCACCCCGGACAGCGTGGTGACCGCCTTGCTGCCGTAATCACCGCCCTTGTCAGGCATGGACGTGTCCTCTCCACTGCATGATGTCGGATCCGGCCCGCGGGCCGCTCACTCGCCGCCCATCATCCTACGGCGCCGGTGCCGGGCCGCGGGACGTGCCCTTGGCCGGCCTGCCCGGGCCGCCCGTCGTCGTCGGCCGCCCTGGCCTGCTCGATCGCCGCGGCCAGCCGTTCTGGAAAGCGGGTCGCGAGCAGCCAGTAGGGCTGGTCAGCCGGGCGCCTGGCGACCTCGACGTAGACGGCCCTCGGCAGCCAGGGCCGCAGCAGCAGGACGGCGGCCGGGTCGGCCTGCGGGCCGCGCAAGGCGGCCGACTGGGCCCGGTCCAGGGCGGTGGCTCCCGCGACCTGGCCGAGCGGCAGCCGGCGCCGCCTGGCCGTCAGCGCGTCCGGGCTGACCGCGATGCTGGCCAGGCCCCAGGGGATCAGGATGGCCGCGGCCAGGGCTTCCAGCCCGGCATAGGTCAGCCAGGCGACGGTCAGGCTGAGGCCGGCCCACACCGCGGTGCCAAGCAGCAGCACGCAACCGGTGATGACCAGCCACCAGGTCAGCGGCGCGCCGAGTCGTTCACGGTACACGGGCATTGTTCCACCGTAGTTGGTTACATGGAGCCCATGAGCGGGGACGGCGGGTCCGTGAGGAGTGCGGCGCGAGGGCTGACGGCCCGGCTGCGCTCGGTCTGGTCGGCCGGGCCGGCGACGGGCGGTGCTGACTCGCCGGACGGGGCTGGCCTGGAGCCGGACGGTGCCGGGGCGCCCGGCCAGACCGAGCCGGCCGGGGCGGTGAGCGAGCCGGACGGAGCCGCCGGGTACGCGGTGCCGCCGCTGCTCAGGAACTCGGCCGCCTGGTGCTGGCGGCTGCTGCTGGTCGCGGCCGTGCTCTACCTGGCGTTCAAGATCGCCGACGCGCTCCGGTTGCTGGTGATCCCGCTGATCGCGGCGCTGCTGCTGTGCGCGCTGCTGCAGCCGCTGACCGCGTTGCTGCGCCGGGCGGGGCTGCCCGGGCTGGCCGCGACCTGGTGCACCGTGCTGCTGACGATGGCGGTGCTGGGCGGCATCGGCACGCTGATCGCCAACCGGGTGCAGGCCGACTACCCGATGCTGGCCGCCGAACTGCGGCGCACCGCGAACGAGGTCCAGGCCTACCTGTCGGGGCCGCCGTTCCGGCTGAAAGGCATCAGGCTCGACCAGATCTCCGGCCGGGTGATATCCTACCTGACCCAGCACAAGTCGGTGGTGACCGGAGCGGTCGTCACCGGCGGGCGGTATTTCATCGAGGTGCTGACCGGCTTCATCTTGACCTTCTTCATCACGTTCTTCCTGCTCAAGGACGGCCGGAAGATCTGGACCTGGCTGAGCAGCGGGCTGCGCCCGCGGGCCAGGCGGCGGGCCCGGCTAGCCGGCGACGCCGCCTGGCAGGCCCTGGTCGCCTATGTTCGCGGCACTACCGTGGTCGCCGCCATCCACGCCGTGTTCATCGGCCTCGCGCTCTGGCTGATCGGCGTGCCGCTCGCGATCCCGCTGACCATCCTGGTGTTCCTCGCCGCCTACATCCCGCTGGTCGGCATTCTGGTCGTCGGCGCGCTGGCCATCGTGATCACGCTGGCGACCAAGGGCTGGATCGCGGCCGTGATCCTGCTCGCGGTGTTCCTGGCCGAGAACCAGATCGAATCGCACCTGCTGCAGCCGCTCGTGGTCGGCCGCATCGTCCGCTTGCACCCGCTGGCCATCATCGTCGTGCTCGCGGTCGGCGGGATCGTGGCCGGGATTCCTGGCGCTATCGTGGCGGTGCCCGCCGCCGCCGTGATCTCCTATGCCTGGCCGTACCTGCGCAGTGACTACGACGACGTCTCGCCGCAGCCCGGCCGGCGAATGACGGCCAGGACCGGAGGCGACCCCCGATGACCGCGCAACCCGACCGCGTCGAGGTGCTGATCAGGCGGATCGACCCCGGCCTGCCGCTGCCTGGCCGGGCCCATCCGGGCGACGCCGGAGTCGACCTGCACGCGGCCCGCGACACCGAACTCGAGCCCGGCGAGCGGACCGTGGTGCCGACTGGGATCGCGATCGCCCTGCCCGCCGGATATGCCGCGTTCGTGCACCCCAGGTCGGGACTGGCGGCCCGGCATGGCGTCACGCTCGTCAACGCACCCGGCACGATCGACGCGGGGTACCGTGGAGAGATCGCCGTGACCATGATCAACACTGACCGGCACGCCGCGGTCCGGTTCCGGCGCGGAGACCGGATCGCCCAGCTGATCATCCAGCGGGTCGAGCACGCGGTGTTCCGCGAGGTGAGCAGCCTGCCCGGGTCGGCCAGGGGCGAGGGCGGGTTCGGCTCCACCGGCGGGCACGCGGCCGCCGGGTGACGGCGCGATACCCGAGCAAGGCACATCGAAGAGCAGGTAGGGAGCACGGACGTGTTGCGACGCCGTCGCCGTGAGAACGCGGTCGAGCCGGACCCGGGTCCGGACCGGCCCGAGCCAGAGCGGGTACCGCCCGGTGATTCCGGCGCGGGCGCTGCGCGGGCCGCGGGCCCGTGGGACATCGCCGACGACTTTCCGGAAAACGAGCGGATCGACTGCGGCAGCCTGCTGATCCCGGTCCGCGATGGCTTCGACGTCCAGATCAATATCGCCGAAGAGCAGGGTGCCTGGGTAGCCGTGGTGAACGGTGACAGCGGGATGCAGCTGCAGGCGTTCGCCGCGTCCCGCAGCGGCGGCTTGTGGGACGAGGTCAGGCACGAGATCGCCGCCAACATCGCCGAGTCGGGCGGCAGCTGCGCCGAGATGCAGGGCCAGGCCGGTCCCGAGCTGCAGGCCCACGTCCCGGTCGGAGCCGAGGACGACCCGGCGCAGGCCGGGCAGCCGCAGCCGGTCAGGTTCCTGGGCTTCGACGGGCCGCGCTGGTTCCTGCGCGGGGTAGTCAGCGGCCCGGCCGCGACCGGCCGGGCCGCGGGCGCTGATTTCGACGAGCTGTTCGCCGACGTGGTCGTGGTGCGCGGCGACTACCCGGCGCCGCCGCGCGAGCAGCTGGAGATCCGGCTGCCCGAGGAGGCCAGGCAGGCCCTGGAGGAACAGCTCGCGCAGGAGGAGCAGGGCTGGGAGCTGCCCGACCCGTTCGCCAGGGGCCCGGAAATCAGCGAGACCCGGTAGCGAGCAGCTGCCCGAGCTCGGCCTCGACGTCCTCGCTGGTCACGAACAGCAGCTCGTCCCCGGCTTCGAGCGGGTCGTCGTTGTTCGGCACGATCACCCGGCCGTCGCGCAAGATCGCGACCAGAGCCGTGTCGGCGGGCCATCCGATCGCCCCGATCCGCCGGCCGACCAGCGGGGCGTCGTCGGGCATGGTCAGCTCGACCAGGCTGGCCGCGCTCTGCCGGAACGTCATCAGCCGGACCAGGTCGCCGACGCTGACGGCCTCCTCGACCAGCGCCGAGAGCAGCCGGGGCGTGGACACCGCGACGTCCACGCCCCAGGATTCGTTGAACAGCCACTCGTTGTTCGGGTGGTTGATCCGCGCCACCACCCTCGGCACGCCGTACTCGGTCTTGGCCAGCAGCGAGACCACGAGGTTGACCTTGTCATCGCCGGTCGCGGCGATCACGACGTTGCACCGCTCCAGCGAGGCGTCGTCGAGCGAGGCGATCTCGCAGGCGTCGGCGAGCAGCCACTCGGCCCTGGGCACGCTGTAGACCTTGATCGCCCGGGAGTTCTTGTCGATGAGCAGGACCTCGTGGCCGTTCTCGAGCAGCTCCTTGGCAATGGACCGGCCGACGGCGCCGGCCCCGGCGATGGCAACGCGCATCAGTGGCTCCCCTTCCCGGCCGGCCGGCTCGCGAAGACCGACGAGATCTGCTTGAGGTCGTCCTCTCTGGCCATCACGTGCAGGACGTCGCCTTGCTGCAGCACGGTGCCCGGTCCGGGGATGAGCGCCTCGCCGAGCCGGGAGATGAACGCGATCCTGGTCTCCGCGGCCGCTTCCAGGGCACTGACCTTCTCGCCGAGCCAGGCGTCGCAGCACCCCAGCTCGGCCAGGACCACCGAGCCGGTCGGGTCCCGCCACAGCGTGGCGACGCCCTCGGGGAGCAGGCGGCGCAGCATCTGGTCGGCCGTCCACCGGACCGTGGCCACCGTGGGGATGCCCAGCCGCTGGTAGACCTCGGCCCGGCGCGGGTCGTAGATGCGGGCGGCGACGCGCTGCACGCCGAACGACTCGCGGGCCACCCGGGCCGCGATGACGTTGGAGTTATCGCCGCTGGACACCGCGGCGAAGGCGTGCGCCTTCTCGATCCCCGCCTCGACCAGCACATCCCGGTCGAAACCGACGCCCGTGACCTTGCTGCCCCTGAATCCGGGGCGCAGCTTGCGGAACGCCTCGGCGTCCTGGTCGATCACGGCGACGGAGTGGCCGTGATCCTCCAGGATGTGGGCAATCGTGGACCCTACCCGCCCGCACCCCATGATCACGATGTGCATGACCATCCTTCCAGCAACATTGGCGCCTGAAGAACGTTATGCCCTGCAAGCGGCTGGTGCTAGCGCAGGGTCTACCCCCGCGGAGTGCGGGTCAGCCTGGCAGACGGCACGATGGGACGGTGAGCGGCGAACAGGGCGGCCAGCAGAGCGGCCAGCCGGCCAGGGGACAGGTCATCGAACTCAGCGTCGGCGAGGCCGTGCACGGCGGTTCCTGCATCGCCAGGACCAGCTCCGGCCTGGTGTTCTTCGTCCGATATGCCCTGCCCGGGGAACTGGTGCGGGCCGTGGTCACCGATACCACCGCCCGGCTCGTCCGGGCCGACGCGGTCGAGATCCTGCGGGCCGCGCCCGAGCGGGTCAGCCCGCCCTGCCCGTACGCGGTGCCCGGCGGGTGCGGCGGCTGCGACTGGCAGCACGCCAGCCTGGCCGCCCAGCGGGCGATCAAGGCCCAGGTGATCAGCCAGCAGCTGCGCCGGATCGCCGGGCTGGACCGGGAGGTGACGGTGGAGCCGCTGCCCGGGGAGACCAGCGGCCTCGGCTGGCGGACCAGGGTCAGGTTCGCGGTCGGCCGGAACGGCCAGGCCGGCCTGCGGCGGCACCGCTCGCACGACATCGTGCCGGTCAGGGACTGCCTGATCGCCCATCCGCTGGTGACCGAGGCCGGGGTGACCAGGCAGCGGTGGCCTGGCGCGCGCTGGGTCGAGGTCGCGGTCGCGCCGGGAACGGGGCAGCGGGCGGTGCTCGGCCCCGGGGTGACGCAGCGGGCGCCGCGGTTCCTCACCCGGCAGGGGGCCGGCCGGGACTGGCGGGTGGCGGCAGGCGGCTTCTGGCAGGTCCATCCCGGGGCGGCGGACGCGCTCGCGGACGCGGTGCTGGCCAGCCTGCAGCCGGAGCCCGGTGAGACCGCCCTTGACCTGTACTGCGGGGCCGGCCTGTTCGCGGGCGTGCTCGCCGAGGCGGTCGGGCCGGCCGGGCACGTGATCGGAATCGAGCAGGACGCCGCGGCGGTCAGGGACGCCCGGTACAACCTGCGGTCGGCGCCGTGGGCCCGGATCCTGCGCGGCGACGCCGCCGCCCTGATCGGCGATGGCCAGGACCGGCCGTCCGGCCCGGCGGCCGGCGCTAGCATCGCCGTCCTTGACCCGCCGCGAACCGGCGCGGGCCGCGGGCTGGCCGAGGCGCTGTGCGCGTGGCCCGGCCTGCGCGCGGTCGCGTACGTGTCCTGCGACCCGGCCACCCTGGCCAGGGACATCGCCGTGTTCGGCGGGCTGGGCTGGGAGCTCACCGGGCTGCGGGCCTTCGACGCCTTCCCGATGACCCATCACGTCGAGTGCCTGGCCGTGCTGGCGCCGGTGCCGGATGCGCAAGGTGGTGCAGCGTAAGGCAAGATGCGCTCTATGCGACTGCGGATCTTCACCGAGCCCCAGCAGGGCGCCGACTACCCGGCGCTGCTGCGGGTGGCCAAGGCCACCGAGGACCTCGGATTCGACGGGTTCTTCCGGTCCGACCATTACCTGAAGATGGGGAGCGTCAGCGGGCGGCCCGGCCCGACCGACGCCTGGGCCACCCTCGCCGGGCTGGCCGTGCAGACCGATCGGATCAGGCTGGGCACGCTGGTCTCGCCGGTGACATTCCGGCTGCCCGGGCCGCTCGCGGTGACGGTCGCCCAGGTCGACCAGATGAGCGGCGGCCGGGTCGAGCTGGGGCTCGGCACCGGCTGGTTCGACCAGGAACACACGGCCTACGGCATCCCGTTCCCGTCGCTCGGCGACCGGTTCGCGATGCTGGAGGAACAGCTCGCGATCATCACCGGCATGTGGTCGGCGCCCCAGGGCACGCCGTTCTCGTTCCAGGGCGCCCAGTACACGGTCGCCGATTCTCCCGCCCTGCCCAAGCCGGTGCAGCCGAAGCCGCCGGTGATCATCGGGGGCGGCGGCCCGAAGCGGACGCCCCGGCTGGCGGCGGCTTACGCCGACGAATTCAACGCCGCGTTCGACAGCGTGACCGGCTCGCAGGCGGCGTTCGACCGGGTGCGGGCGGCCGTGCAGGCAGCCGGGCGGGCCGAGTCGTCGATGACCTACTCGGTCGCGCAGACGCTCTGCTGCGGCCGGGATGAGGCCGAGGTCAAGCGCCGGGCCGCGGTGATCGGGCGAGAGCCTGAGCAACTGCGCGAGGAGGGCCTGGCCGGAACCCCTGAGGAGGTCGTGGCCAAGATCGGCGAGTTCGCCGCGATCGGGACCGAGCGGATCTATCTTCAGGTCCTCGACCTGGACGACCTCGATCACCTGGAGCTCATCGCGGCGCAGGTGCTGCCCGCGGTGTGACGCGGGGACGCGCCGGTCAGCAGCCGCCCTGCGGGCCTGCGTACCCCGGCCCGGCGGCCGGGGCATCGACCAGGCCGACGGCCGGTCGCACGACGCCACCGAAGTGCACGACGTACCAGACGCCGCGCCAGGAGATCAGCGAGGCGATTCCGAACGAGCGTTCCTGGCCGTGCAGCCGGTACACCACCCGCGGGTTGGCCACGTGCCAGTAGCCGGCCCGGTTGTAGCAGGCGCCAGGGCCGACCCACACCGCCGCCGATTCCGGCACGATCACCCTGGTCAGGCGGGCCCGGCCCGAATGGCGGCCGAGCAGCCGGTGCGCGGCCCTGACGTCGAGGGCGAAGTCCAGCCAGAGCCGGTTCCGCCAGTCGCCGCCGGGATCGTAGATGGCCTTGACCTGCCGGTAGGCGGCCTCCGGGAAGAACGCGGCCTTGGCCAGCGACGGCTTATCCCGGCGGACCGCGAGCCACAGGTCGGTCACCATCGCGTGGAACGCCCGGCCGCGAGCCCGCGGCCTGGCCATGGTCTGGGCGAGCCGGCCCTGGCCGGGCGCGACCGGGAGCGGCCCGACGGCCGACGGCGACGGCGAGGGCGACGGCGACGGG
>JBPCKO010000358.1:0-5596 GCA_051004215.1 Streptosporangiaceae bacterium
CCCCCCCCCCCCCCCCCCCGCCCGGTCACTGCGAGCTGATCAGCCGGGGAAGCGGAACCTCCACACCCCGCGGCCGTGCGTCCCGGCGTAGATGAAGCCGTTCGGCCCGGTGGTCAGGTCGTCGACCACGGCGTTCGGCAGCCCGTCGCCGAGCCGCGACCACTTGGTCGCGGTGCCCAGGCCCGCCGTCGCGGTGAATACGCCCTGGTCGGTGCCGAGCGCGAGCCGGTGATGGCTGAGCACCAGCGCGTCACCCGGGATATCGGGCAGGTTTCCGGAGATGTTCGTCCAGGACTTGCCTCCGTTATGGGTCTCGAAGACGTGGCCGACGCCGCCGCCCGGCACGAACCGTCGCGAGTAGCCATTGAAGATGGCGTACGCGTGGCCCGGATGGGCCGGGTCGACGGTGAGCCCGGCGATGTACCGGTTCGGCAGCCCGGTCATGTTCACCTGGTGCCAGGCGCCGCCGTAGTTGGTCGCGATGCCGCGGCCGAACGCCGGGCTGGGGTTGCCCCCGCCGGCCACCCACGCCGCGTAGATGATCGTGCCGCTGTGGGCCGAGGTCAGCGCCGTGGTCGCGTTGCCGGCCCCGAGGTCGTAGACCGGCTGCCACGAGCACGAGGTGTCGGTGCACTTGGTGTGCCAGCCCGCCGAGGTCACCCAGACGTCCTGGCCGCCGGTGACCCAGACGCCCTTGTTCTGCTGGTCCTGGATCAGCGGCGTCGCGAACCGGGCGGCCGGGTCGCAGTCCGAGCGCGGGGTCAGGCCCACCGTGGCCTGAGCGGCACAGGTCGGCGACACGTAGTCGTAGAACGAGTGACCGCCGTCGGTCGAGGAGTACATCGTGCCGTCGGTGTACTCGCCGACCATCCGCCTGGCGTTCCCCGGGTCGACGACGACATAGAAGCCGTCGCCGCCAGCCGGCTCGACCATCTGGCTGTTGCCGCTGCCCAGGAACGAGGTGCCGTTGTCCTGCAGGCCGCCCCACACGCCGGTGCTCGTGCTGCTGAGCAGGCCGGCCCGGGCGTCGTAGTACTGCCAGTTCCGCAGCGTGGCGTTCAGGTCAGTCCAGCCGCCGTACTGCTGGGCGTCGGACAGGGCCCGGCTGTACACGCCGCCGTCGTTGCCGATCACGAGCTTGCCGCCGGTGATCATCATCGCGTGCTGGTCGGGGTGGGTCGTATTCGGGCAGCCGGCCGAGGTCGTCTCGCACGGCAGCGTGTAGTTCCAGTACGGGCTGGCGGTGTTCCAGGTGGTGCCGCCGTTGGTGGACTGGAAGACCTCCTCCAGGCCCGCGTAGACGTGGTCCGGGTTGGCCGGGTCGACCGTCAGGTCCTGGTTGTACCAGGCCTGCACGCCGACGCCGTAGCCCGAGCCGACGCCGAGGGCGGAGCCGGACGCGGCCAGCTTGGCCTCGTCCGCGATCTTGGTCCAGGGCCCGGCGACGCTGGCCGGGCTTCCTGAGGAGACGTAGATGCCCTGCAGGACCGACTCCTGGCCGGACGCGAGCGCCGACAGCGACTGGACGATGGCGTACAGCTTGGTGCCGTCGGCCGAGTACGCGAAGGTGGTCCGCCCGATGTCACTCGCGTTGACGTCGCCGCCCGGGGTCACCTGGGCGAAGGTCTGGCCGCCGTCGGTGGACTGGTAGAAGCCGTTGTACTCGGTGTTGCCAGGACCGTGCCAGCCGATCGCGGCGATGACGACCTGGCCGCCCGAGCCCGGCTGCACGGCGACGTCGGTCACCTGCTGGTCGTAGGGCGGGTTGTCGTTCGGGCCCGCCGGGTCGAGCACTTCGGTCCAGGTGTTGCTGCCCGCCGCCATCCTGAACAGCCCGTTGTCGGTGGCCGCGAAGGCGTCGCCGCTGGCGTCGAACGCGATCCGGAACACCGTGTGACTGGTCAGCGGGTTGACGCCGAACTGATTGACGCCGACCGGGGTGAAGGTCCGGCCGTTGTTGGCCGACCGGTACACGCCGGTGCCGACGTAGGAGTCGGCGGAGACGTTCGCCTCGCCGGTACCCACCCACAGCGATCCGTTGGCCGGGTCGACCGCGAGAGCGCCGATCGACAGCGTTGGCTGGGCGTCGAAGACGGGTGTCCAGTGCTTGCCCTGATCCGTGGAGCGCCACACGCCGCCATCGGCGGCGCCGGCGAACCAGGTGCCGTTCGGAGTCGTGGTGAGGGCGGTGACGCGGCCGCCGACCAGCGAGAAGCCGGCCCCGGCATTGGACCAGAACGGGTCGGTGTAGTTGCTCGGCTGCGCGTTATAGGGCTTGCTGGTGAACTCGTGCCAGGAACCCGGGGTGACCGGGAGCTTCGCGGCCTGCCGGGCCGCGTCGACCAGGGCCGCGCCCGACACGCTGCCCGCGGGGGCGGTGCGCTCATTGTTGAACGCGGCGAACACGTCGGCCAGATCGCCGTCGTCGGGAGTGTGATTGTTCTTCGGCTTCTTGCTGTGCGCCCGGACATACGCGTCGAACGCGCGCTGGCGCGCCGCCGCGCCGTGCGGGTGCGTCCCCGCGGTGCCGGCCATGCCGACTCCGGCGAGCGAAAAGGCCGTGCCCACGACAACCGACCCGAAAAGGGCCGCTCGCCAGGGGCGGATCCGATGCTGCATTCCGCCTCCATATGACGGTGTGTGGTCTAGGCCGTGGAACAGCGTACGGGGGCAGAGGTCACCAGAACAGGTTCTTCGCCAGGTAATAGCGAAATAAGCCCACCAAGCAGACCAGGGGAGGCAGGCCGGTAGCGCCGGCCGGCCGGCTCGCGGGCAGAGGCCGGCCGGACATTAGGGATACTGACCCTGTGACCCAGATTTCCGGCCCGGTCGACCGCATGCTCGATGGCCTGCGCCAGGCGGGCTACCTCGCCGACACCACGATCGCCACCGTGGTCCACCTCGGAGCCGAGCTCGGCAAGCCGGTACTGGTCGAGGGCCCGGCCGGCACGGGCAAGACGCAGCTCGCCAAGTCGGTGGCCCAGGCGGCCGGAAAGCGGCTGATCCGGCTGCAGTGCTACGAGGGACTGGACGAGTCCAAGGCCATTTACGAATGGGATTACCGGCGCCAGCTGCTGCAGCTCCAGCTGCACCAGGGCCAGGCGGGCGAGGACCTGGATTCCGCCGGCGTGTTCGGCGAGGAGTTCTTGCTGAGCCGGCCGCTGCTGGCCGCGATCAGGTCAGAAGACCCGGTGGTGCTGCTGCTCGACGAGGTCGACCGGCTGGACATCGAGAGCGAGGCGCTCCTGCTCGAGGTGCTGTCGGAATACCAGGTGTCGATTCCCGAGCTGGGAACGGTGACCGCGCGGCACATCCCGCAGGTGTTCCTTACCTCGAACAACAGCCGGGACCTGTCCGAGGCGCTGAAGCGGCGCTGCCTGTTCCTGCACCTGGGCTACCCGGCGCCGGAGCGGGAGGCCGAGATTGTCCGGCTGCACGTTCCCGGGCTCGCCGAGCACCTGGCGGCCGAGGTTGCCGAGCTGGTCGCGCTGCTGCGCAAGGCCGACCTGAAGAAGCCGCCCTCGATCGGCGAGTCCGTGGACTGGGCCAGGACCTTGCTCACGCTCGGGGCCAGCGACCTGACCGGCGACCTGATCAGGCAGACCCTGTCGGTGCTGCTGAAGTACGAGCGCGACATCGACACGGCGCAGGCCGAACTGCGGATCTGACCGTGCAGGGCATCCTGGCCGGCCTGGTCGACGAGCTGCGCTCCGTTGGCATCGGCGTGTCGGTCGGCGAGCACCTGGACGCCGCGCGGGCCCTGTCCTCGCTGTCCCTGGCGCAGAAGGAGACGGTCCGGGCCGCCCTGCAGTGCGCGCTGGTCAAGAACGCCGAGCAGCTGGAGGCGTTCAACCTGCTGTTCGAGCTGTACACGGCGGGCACCCGGCATCCCGGTGCCGACCTGGCCGCGTCGATGACCGACGAGGCGCTGGCCGGCGCCCTCCGCGCGGCCCTGGCCACCGGGGACGCCCAGCTCCGGCGGCTGCTCGCGGACGAGTGCGTGCGCCGCTACGGTCACCTCGAAGCCGGCCGCCCGGTCGCCGGCGTGTTCGCCACGATCGCCGTCAACGAGGCGGCCGGCCTGGACAGCGCCCGGGCTGACCTGCTGAGGGCCGGCCTGCCGGGCGGCGAGCCGGACGGCGGGGCCGGGGGCGCGGGGACGGGCGGTGACGGCGGCGGCGGCGGGTCAGGGCCAGGCGGCGGCGGGGGCGGCTCGTATTCGCTGCGGGACACGATCCGGGAGGCCAGGGCCGATCGCGCCGTCGAGGAGTTTCGCGCCGATCTGCGCGAAGCGGTACGGCGCGCGCTGGTCGCTGACCGCGGTGCCCGGGCGGTCCGCGAAACCATGCGGGTCGGGCTGGCCGAAGACATCGACATCATCAGCGCGTCGGCCGCCGACACCGAGGCGATGACCGCGGCGATCGCGCCGCTCGTGCAGCGGCTCACGCACGTGCTGGCCCAGCTCGCCGTGCGCCGCAAGCGCAAGCTCAGCATCCGCCGCACGCTGCACGCGTCGATGGGAACCGGGGGCGTGCCGTTCCGGCTCGTGACCGAGCCGGCCAAGCCGCCGCGGCCGGAGATCGTGGTGCTGGCCGACATGTCGGGCTCGGTCGCGTCGTTCTCCCGGTTCACCCTCGAGCTGCTGGTGGCCCTGGACAGCCGGATGAACCGGCTGCGGGTGTTCTCGTTCGTGGACGGGCTGGCCGACGTCACCGAGCTGGTGCGCGACGCCCGCTCGGCCGGACGGCGGATCTCCGCCCGCGAGGCGGCCCGGCGGGCGGTCCGGCTGAACGGCAGCTCAGACTACGGCCACGTGCTGCGCGAGTTCGCCACCACCTACGGGCCTAAGCTGACCAGGCGGTCGGTCGTGCTCGTGGTGGGCGACGCGCGGTCCAACTACGGCGACCCGGCCGTCACGGCGTTCGCCGACATCGCCGGCCGGGCTGGCCAGGTGTACTGGCTGAACCCGGAGCCACGCCGGTACTGGAACGACGGCGACTCGGTGATCGGACAGTACGCGCCGTGGTGCGCCCAGGTGCGCGAGTGCCGGACCCTCCGCCAGATCGGCGACTTCGTCCAGTCCCTCGCCCTGTCCACCTCCGCTCCCGCCCGCCGCCCGTGACCGCAACTCCGCCACGTTGCTGCGCGGCGGAGTCAGGACGGTGGCAATTCCTTGGTCAGGCCGCGGTTCTCGCGGCGGACGGTGAGCAGGCCGAGCAGGCTGACCCCGGTGATCCGCAGCACGGGGGCGCCGGGGCGGGCCGACTCCTCGCTGTCCGGCGGTATCTCCCGGCCGCCGAACACCGCCAGGCCCTCGTCGACGACGTGCATCTCCGGCGGCACCGTGATCGTGGTGCTGCCGAATACCGCGATGGCCCCGATGCTGACTTCGCTGCCGCTCAGCCGGGCCTGACGCAGATCGAGCTGGGCGTCGGCGAAGACGGTGACCGAGCGCAGCTCGGGCGGGACCTCCCAGGCCCCCTTGCGGGAGATCGCGCTGAACACCGAGACCAGCCGGACCGCGGTCCGGCGCCTGGCCCGGCGCGAGCGCCGGGTGGCGGCCTCGGGGCCGGCCGCCGGGCCGCCCGGGGTGGCC
>JBPCKO010000359.1:0-2683 GCA_051004215.1 Streptosporangiaceae bacterium
GCTCTGGCCGGCCGCCCGTTCGGGTCGGCGTTTTTCCTGGCCGCAACGGCTCGTCCTGACCGCTGTGGCCGGCCTCCTGATCGGCGCCGTGGTCGCGACCGGCGTCCGGCAGCTCGCCCAGCCGGCCGGCCCGGCCGTCGTCGGGACGACCGCGCTCCGGCCGCTGCCTCAGTTCCCGCAGTGGCGGCACGCGGCCGGCCGCGCGGTCGCGCAGCGAACCGGCTCCGGCACCCAGCTGCACGTCACCTTGCGAGCGCCGTCACGGCCCGGGTTTTACGAGGTCTGGCTGCTTGGCCGGGACGGGGTCAAGATGATCTCGCTCGGCGACCTGAACAGTTCCCGCGCGGGCGTGTTCACGCTGCCGCCGGGAGCGGATTTGCGCTTCTACTCCCGTATCGACATCTCGCTGCAGCCCTTCAATGGCAGCCCGGTGCACGCGCCCGACAGCGTCGTGCGCGGCCCGCTGCCGTGACGGGTTCGCCCGGGCGCGGGTGCATCTGATCCCCGGTTCCGGCCGTAAGTAGGCCGTGGCCACGCACCGGCGCGGCCCGAAGGGAGATCGAAGATGCGAGGCATTAGGTACCTGGCCGCCGCCACCGCCGCGGCCGGATTGCTGGCCGGCGGGGCGGCGAGCGCCTCAGCGGCGACCGCGCACCCGGCCGCTTCCGTTCACCTGAAGGGCGGGCGGACCTCCGTGACGACCGGGCCGGGCATCGCCCTGACCCTGCTCAAGAACGGGATCGTGCCGATCGCGACGGCGCCAGGTTCGCAGTCGCTGGTGTGGCGCAAGAGTGGCCCGGCGGCGCGGTTCTCCTTCCCGGTGACCGGCGGACGGGTCAGCCTGAGCCCGCCGAGCGGCGACATCCGGCACCGCGGCGGGATCTTGTTCTTCAATGCCACCAACGGCAAGCATGTCCGGGTCAGCCGGTTCACGATCGACCTGAAGCACTCCGACCTGACCGGCATCGTGAACGGGAACGCCATGGCCAGGGTGACCTTGTTCAGGCTGAGCCTGGCCCACGCCAAGGTGAATGCGGGCAAGCACATGGTGACCGTGCGCGGCATCGGGGTGAAGCTCAGCGCGGTGGCGGCGAAGGCGCTGAACGCCGCGCTCGGCACGACGCTGTTCGCGCCCGGGCTCGCGCTCGGCACGGCCAGTACCACGCTGCGGTTCTGACCTTGCCGAAGCGCCCGGCCAGAGCCGGCGGCCGGCCCGCCGGGCGGGCCCGCGAACCCGTCGGCGCACCGAGCGTCGGCCGGGCTGGCTAGACTGGGCGGCAGACCCCTCGCACGGCGTTTATCCCGCCAACTCCCCCAGGGCCGGAAGGCAGCAAGGGTACGCGGGCTCTGACGGGTGTGCGAGGGGTCCCTTCCCCTCCGGCGAGGACGAGGTCATGGCTGGCGATGTCAGGTCTGGCGGCAGCTCGGGCGAACCTGACCGGGGCCGTCACGACCTCCCAGACGCGCCGCTCGCGCTCTACCGCCGGTACCGGCCTGCTACCTTCGCTGAAGTCAAGGGCCAGGACCATGTCACCGAGCCGCTCAGGCAGGCGCTGCGCAGCGGCCGGGTAAACCACGCCTACCTGTTCAGCGGCCCGCGTGGCTGCGGCAAGACCTCCAGTGCCCGGATCCTGGCCCGCTCGCTGAACTGCGAGCAGGGGCCGACGCCAGATCCGTGCGGCGAATGCGCGTCCTGCGTCGCGCTGGCCCCGTCCGGGCCCGGCAGCATCGACGTGATCGAGATCGACGCCGCGTCCCACGGCGGTATCGACGACGCCAGGGACCTGCGCGAGCGGGCCTTCTACTCGCCGGTCTCGGCGCGCTACAAGATCTACATCATCGACGAGGCCCACATGGTGACCGGAGCGGGGTTCAACGCCCTGCTCAAGCTGGTCGAGGAGCCGCCGCCGCACCTGAAGTTCGTGTTCGCGACCACCGAGCCGGAGAAGGTCATCCCGACGATCAGGTCGCGGACCCACCACTACCCGTTCCGGCTGGTCCCGCCCGCGATCCTGCGGGAGCTGCTCGAGCAGATCCTGGCCACGGAGAAGATCAGCTACGAACCCGCGGTGCTGCCCGTGGTGATCAGGGCCGGGGCCGGCTCGGTCCGCGACTCGCTCTCCATCCTGGACCAGCTGATGGCCGGTGCCGACGAGACAGGCCTCCGCTACGACCGCGCGATCGCGCTGCTTGGCTACACCGACGAGACGCTGCTGGACGAGATGGCCGAGGCGTTCGCCGTGCAGGACGGGGCCGCTGTCTTCCTGGCGATCGATCACGTCGTGGAGGCCGGGCACGATCCGCGCCGGTTCGCCATGGACTTGCTTGACCGCCTGCGCGACCTGATCATCCTGGCCGCCGTGCCGGACGCTGCGAGTTCCGGCCTGCTCGACGGGCCTGAAGACCAGCTGGAGCGAATGCGCAAGCAGGCCGCCGGATTCGGCCAGGAACGCCTCGCCCGCGCAGCCGAGGTCATCAACGCGGGCCTGATCGAGATGCGGGGCGTGACCTCGCCGCGCCTGCTGCTCGAGCTGATGTGCGCCCAGGTGCTGTTGCCAGCCGGGCCGGATGCCGGTCCCGCCGTTCCTGACGACCTCGTAGCCCGGCTCGACCGGCTGGAGCGCCAGTTCGCCGCGGGCAGCAGTGCGCCGGGCCGCGGGGCGACGCCGGACGACGGTTCGGT
>JBPCKO010000360.1:0-4535 GCA_051004215.1 Streptosporangiaceae bacterium
CCCCCCCCCCCCCCCCCCCCGCGCCGGCGCCGCGCGAGCGAGCCTGGCGGCTGGCCGGGCTGGGCCGGGCCCGCAGGCCCGGGCCAGGTCAGCGGCGGGACTTGGGGGCGACGAGCCGGGTCGCCGACCAGTTCTTGCCCGCGCTGACGGTGGAGGTCTGGGCCAGGCCCGCCGTCGGCGCGGCCTCGCCGATCTCGCTGGGTTCCACGTGGCCGTCGCGGCCGGCCTTCGGTGTCAGCAGCACGATGTAGCCGCCGTCGGCCAGCGGCGTCTTGGCGTCGACCAGGGCGTCGACGAGGTCGCCGTCCTCGTCCCGCCACCACAACAGGACGCCGTCGACGACATCCTCGTAGTCCTCGTCGACCAGCTCGACGCCCTCACCGGACGCGACCGAGTCGCGCAGCGGCTCGTCGCAGTCCTCGTCCCAGCCGATCTCCTGGACTACATGGCCCGGCTTGACGCCGAGCCGCTCGGCCAGGTCATGCTGATCGGCCGCCTGGCCAGCGGTCGCGCTCACGTGTGTCCTCCCATTCGAGCTCCGGTACTTCTTGCTGGGACAGTCCACTACTGCGTGGCTGCCCTGCGCAAGTCACAATTCGTACAGAGCCTGGTAACCAAGGTCATCATTCGATCTTCCCCGTGAGCGGGCTGCTTACTCGGCCTCCGGGTCGACATGATTTGCGGGTATTCGGGAGATTAGACGCGCCCGCGACGGCCGTAACCGGTCGGCGGATTTCGCCGGGGCATGGATGCAGCACTGCGCCCCGCGTATGAGGATGGGAGGGTAACCAGCTACCAAGACGAGGATCATCCCGTGCCCTCAGGACGCCAGCGCTACTCGATCATCAGCGACGGTCTGCCTACCCAGCTTCCCGATATCGACGCCGACGAGACCCGGGAGTGGCTGGAGTCTTTCGACAACGTGGTGCGCACCCGCGGCCGGACCCGGGCCCGCTACGTCATGCTCAAGCTGCTCGAACGCGCCCGCGAGCAGCAGGTCGGGGTGCCCGGCCTGCGCAGCACCGACTTCATCAACACGATCCCGCCCGAGCGGGAGCCCTGGTTCCCCGGCGACGAGTTCACCGAGCGGCGGATCCGCGCCTACATCCGCTGGAACGCCGCGGTCATGGTGTCCAGGGCGAACCGCAAAAGCCTCGGGGTGGGCGGTCACATCGCCACCTACGCGTCCGCGGCGAGCCTGTACGAGGTCGGGTTCAACCACTTCTTCCGCGGCAAGGACCACGGCGAGTCCGGCGACCAGGTGTTCATCCAGGGGCACGCGGCTCCCGGCATGTACGCGCGCGCCTTCCTGGAAGGCCGGCTGTCGGAGAATCAGCTGGACGGATTCCGGCAGGAGCTGTCGCATCCCGGCGGCGGCCTGCCGTCCTACCCGCACCCCCGGCTGATGCCGGACTTCTGGGAGTTCCCCACCGTCTCCATGGGCCTGGGCGCGATCGACGCGGTCTACCAGGCCAGGTTCAACCGGTACCTGCTGGCCAGGGAGCTGAAGGACACCAGCAGGTCGCGGGTCTGGGCGTTCCTCGGCGACGGCGAGACCGACGAGCCCGAGGTGCTGGGCTCGATCGGGCTGGCCGCGCGGGAGGAGCTCGACAACCTGATCTTCGTGATCAACTGCAACCTGCAGCGGCTGGACGGGCCGGTGCGCGGCAACGGCAAGATCATCCAGGAGCTCGAGGCGTTCTTCCGCGGCGCCGGCTGGAACGTCATCAAGGTCATCTGGGGCCGGGACTGGGACCCGCTGCTGGCTCAGGACATCGATGGCGTGCTGGTCAACACGATGAACTCGACGCCGGACGGCCAGTTCCAGACCTACGCGGTCGAGTCCGGCGCCTACACCAGGGAGCACTTCTTCGGCAGCGACCCGCGGCTGCGCGCGATCGTCTCGCATCTGTCCGACGATCAGGTACGCAACCTGTCCCGCGGCGGTCACGACTACCGCAAGGTCTACGCCGCGTTCAAGGCGGCGACCGAGCACGTCGGCCAGCCGACGGTGATCCTGGCCCACACGATCAAGGGCTGGACGCTGGGCCCGGACTTCGAGGCCCGCAACGCCACCCACCAGATGAAGAAGCTCACCGTGGCCGAGCTCAAGGAGTTCAGGGACCGGCTGTACCTGGAGATCCCCGACTCCGCGCTCGAAGCCGAGCTGCCGCCGTACTACCACCCGGGCGAGACCTCCGACGAGATCGCCTACATGTAGGAGCGCCGCCGTGCGCTCGGCGGGTACCTGCCCAAGCGGGTGGTCAGGGCCCGGCCGCTGACCCTGCCCGGCGACGGCGCCTACGACGAGCTCAAGCGCGGCTCGGGACGGCAGGCGGTGGCGACCACGATGGCCTTCGTCCGGCTGCTCAAGGACCTGATGAAGGACGAGGGCATCGGGGCCAGGTTCGTGCCGATCATCCCGGACGAGGCGCGCACCTTCGGGATGGACTCGCTGTTCCCGACGGCGAAGATCTACTCTCCGCACGGCCAGTCCTACGAGGCGGTGGACCGCGCGCTGCTGCTGTCCTACAGGGAATCCGAGCGGGGCCAGATCCTGCATGAGGGCATCAGCGAAGCCGGCGCAATGGGGTCGGTGATCGCCTCGGGGACGTCCTACGCCACGCACGGCACCCCGATGATCCCGGTCTACATCTTCTATTCGATGTTCGGGTTCCAGCGCACCGGCGACCAGATGTGGGCCCTCGGCGACCAGCTGGGCCGCGGGTTCCTGCTCGGGGCGACGGCGGGCCGGACCACGCTGGCCGGCGAGGGCCTGCAGCACAACGACGGGCACAGCCAGCTGCTGGCCTCGGTCAGCCCGGCCTGCGTCAGCTACGACGCGGCCTGGGCCTACGAGCTGGCGGTGATCGTCAAGGACGGCCTGCGCCGGATGTACGGATCGTCGGAGGAGCACCCGGACGGCGAGAGCATCTTCTACTACCTCACCGTCTACAACGAGCCGTACGTGCAGCCGGCGTTCCCCGGCGATTACCCGGGCGGGCCGCAGGCGCTGGAAGAGGGCATCCTGCGGGGTCTGTACCGCTACTCGGCCGGCCCCGGCGAGCCGGCCGCGGGCGAGCGGAACGGCAACGGCAAGCAGGCCAGGATCCTGGCCTCCGGGGTCGGGATCCGGTGGGCCCTGGACGCCCAGCGGCTGCTGGCGGCGGACTGGGGCGTGCACGCCGAGGTCTGGTCGGCGACGTCCTGGAGCGAGCTGCGCCGGGACGGCCTGTCCTGCGAGGAGTGGAACCTGCTGCACCCGGACGAGCAACCGCGGGTGCCGTACGTGACCGGCGCGCTGAACGGCCACCCGCAGCCGGTGGTCGCGGTCAGCGACTGGCTGCGGGCGGTGCCTGACCAGATCGCCCGCTGGGTGCCAGGACCGTTCACCTCGCTCGGCACCGACGGGTGGGGGTTCTCCGACACCCGGCCGGCCGCGCGGCGGTACTTCCACGTGGACGCCGAGTCGGTGACGCTCGCCGTGCTGAGCCAGCTCGTCCGGCAGGGCGACCTGAAGCCGGAAGTGCTGACCGAGGCGATCGCGAAGTACCGGCTGGACGTCGACGTCAGCCTCGCGCTTGGCTAGCCCGCGGCACCGGGCCTGCCGTGGCCGGGCCGGACCGGGGCGCCCGGGCCAACGGGCAGGCTTGCGCGCGCGGCCAGGCGCCCCGTGACACCCTGATGAGGTGAGCGCGAAGGCAACGCCGGCGCCGCCGGACGGCGGAAGGGTCCGCGGCGACACCATTGCCCGGCTCGAGCAGTCCATGTCGGCGCTCGGGTCCGCGTCGATGGCGTCGATGGACGAGCGGCTGCCGTGGTTCCGCGCGCTGTCGGCCGAGAACCGGTCCTGGCTCGGGCTCGTCGCCCAGGCCGGCGTGGCCGCATTCGTGGACTGGGTCAAGCACCCCGAGCGCAGCCGGCCCGCGGTCGCCGGCGAGGTCTTCGGCACCGCGCCCAGGGAGCTGGCCAGGGCGGTCAGCCTGCAGCAGGCCGTCGAGATGGTCCGCATCATCGTCGACGTGGTGGAATGCCGGGTCGACGAGCTGGCCGCCCCGGGCGGGGAGACCGAGCTGCGCGAGGCGGTGCTCCGGTACACCAGGGAGGTCGCCTTCGCCGCGGCGCAGATCTACGCCAGGTCGGCCGAGGCCCGCGGGGCCTGGGATGCGCGGCTGGAGGCCCTGGTCGTGGACTCGCTGGTCCGCGGCGAGATCGACGAGAGCCTGACGTCCTGGGCGTCCGCTCTGAACTGGTCGCCCGCGCCGGTGACGGTAGTCGCCGGGAACGCCGGCGGCGGCGAGCCGGAGGGACTGATCGAGGAGATGCGGCTGCTGGCCAGGCGGGCCAAGTTCGACTTGCTGGCTGGCGTGCACGGCCACCGGCTGGTGGTGGTGCTGGGCGGCGGCGGCGATCCGATGCCGGTGGCCAGGCAGCTCGCGGCCCGGTTCGGGGGCGGGCCGGTGGTGGTGAGCGACGCGGCCGACAGCCTCGAGGCCGCGGCCGGCCCGGCCAGGGCCGCGCTCGCGGGCCTGCGG
>JBPCKO010000361.1:0-12365 GCA_051004215.1 Streptosporangiaceae bacterium
GCCCGGGCACCCGCGGCGGGCCGGGCACCCGCGGCGGGCCAGGCGACGGGCGGCCACGGCGCGGCGGCCGGAACCGCGGCGTTCGTCCGCGATGTCCAGGCAGGCATGGCGGACTACCTGGATGCCCGCCGCAGCATTTGAATCGGCACGGCGGCCGGAAGGCAATACGCTCATAGGTCAAAGCGGCCGCCTCAGGCGCCGCTGCCCGCCTGAGCGCGGGAATCCCGGGCAACCCCGACAACCGTAAGGATGGCCGTTGATGGAGTCGGCAGAGATCGCACGCCGTTTCCTTGACTATTTCGCGCGGCGCGGGCACACCGTGGTCCCGTCGGCCAGCCTGGTCGCCGAGGATCCCACGCTGCTGCTAGTCAACGCCGGAATGGTGCCGTTCAAGCCGTATTTCCTCGGCCAGCGCGTGCCGCCCTTCCCGCGAGCCGCGAGCGCGCAGAAGTGCGTGCGCACCCCGGACATCGAGGAGGTCGGCAAGACCACGCGGCACGCCACCTTCTTCCAGATGCTCGGGAACTTCTCCTTCGGCGACTACTTCAAGGAGCAGGCGATCCCGCTGGCCTGGGAGCTGCTGACCAGGCCGGAGTCCGACGGCGGCTTCGGGTTCGCTGAAGGCCGGCTGTGGGCGACCGTGTACACCGGCGACGACGAGGCGTTCTCGATCTGGCGTGATGTCGTCGGCGTGCCGGAGAGCCGGATTCAGCGCCGCGGGCTGGCCGACAACTACTGGCACATGGGCGTGCCGGGCCCAGGCGGCCCGTGCTCGGAGATCTACTACGACCGGGGGGCCGAATACGGCCGCGAGGGCGGGCCCGAGGCCGACGAGGACCGCTACCTCGAGGTCTGGAACCTGGTGTTCATGCAGTACCAGCTCGGCGCGGTGCGCAGCAAGGTCGACTTCGACACCCAGGGCGAGTTGCCATCGCGGAACATCGACACCGGCATGGGCCTGGAGCGGATGGCGGTGCTGCTGCAGGGCGTCGACAACATCTACGAGGTCGACACCATGTGGAAGGTGCTCGAGCGGGCCGCCGAGCTGACCGGCCAGAAGTACGGCCGCGACCACGCCAGCGACGTCGCGCTGCGCGTGGTGGCCGACCACACCAGGGCCGCCGTGATGCTGGTGGCCGACGGCGTCATCCCGTCCAACGAGGGCCGCGGGTACGTGCTGCGCCGGATCGTCCGGCGCAGCGTCCGCGACCTGCGGCTGCTGTCCGGCGCCCAGCGGGGCGGCGACGGCGGCCGCGGCGGCTCGGGCGAGCGATTCCTGCACGAGCTGACCTTCACCGCGATCGAGGCCCTCGGCGACCAGTACCCGGAGCTGCTCAGGGATGCGCCGAACATTCACACCGTGCTGGACGCCGAGGAGAGCGCGTTCTTGTCCACGCTGCGGACCGGCACAGCGATCTTCGAAGCGGCGGCCGAGGAGGTCAGCCGCCGGGGCGAGCACACGATCGCCGGGGCGCAGGCGTTCCAGCTGCATGACACCTACGGTTTCCCGATCGACCTGACCCTGGAGATGGCGGCCGAGCAGGGCCTCCGGGTCGACGAGGACGGGTTCCGGACCCTGATGACGCAGCAGCGGCAGCGGGCTAAGGAAGACGCCGCCGCGAAGAAGACCGGCAACGCCGACATCTCCGTGTTCGCGCAGTTCCTTGAGCGGTCGGGCAAGGTCGTCTTCACCGGCTACGACGAGGTCGCGTCGGACGGGACGGTCATCGGCCTGCTGTCCGGCGGCGCCTCGGTGCCGGCGGCCGGCGCGGGCAGCGACGTGGACGTGGTGCTGGACCGTACCCCCTGCTATGCCGAGGGCGGCGGGCAGCTGGCGGATGCCGGGATCATGCGGTCCGCGGGCAGCGGGGCCGGCGACGGCGCGGTCGTCGAGGTGCTGGACGTGCAGGCGCCGGTGCCCGGGCTGATCGTGCACCGCTGCCGGGTCACGGCCGGCGAGCTGGCCGTCGGGGACATGGTGCACACCGAGATCGATATCGAGCGGCGGCGGGCGATCTCGCGCTCGCACACCGCGACCCATCTGGTGCACCGGGCGTTCCGCGGCGCGCTGGGGGAGTCCGCGGCCCAGGCCGGCTCGGAGAACTCGCCAGGCCGGTTCCGGTTCGACTTCACCGCGCTCGGAGCCGTGCCGCCCGCCGTGCTGGCCGACGCCGAGGATGAGGTCAACGAGGTCCTCATCAACGACCTGGACGTGCGCGCCTTCCACACGTCGATCGCCGAGGCGCGGGCCATGGGCGCGCTCGCGCTGTTCGGCGAGAAGTACGGCGAGCAGGTGCGGGTCGTCGAGGTCGGCGAGTATTCCAGGGAACTGTGCGGCGGCACTCATGTGGTCAGGTCAGGCCAGCTCGGGCTGGTCAAGATCCTCGGCGAGTCCTCGATCGGGTCAGGCGTGCGGCGCGTCGAGGCGCTGGTCGGTATCGACGCGTTCCGCTTCCTGGCCAGGGAGAGCGTGCTGGTCAGCCAGCTCAGCGAGCAGCTTAAGACGCCGCGGGCGGGCCTGCCGGACCGGATCGCCGGCATCGTCGCCAAGCTGCGTGACGCCGAACGCGATCTGGCCAGGGCGCAGTCGGCGCAGCTCGCCAACGTCGCCCACGACCTGGTCGCCCGGGCGGAGAACGTGGACGGCGTGACCTACGTGGCCCACCGGCTGGCCGACGGCACGGCCGCCGACGGCATCCGCAAGCTCGCGCTGGACGTGCGCGGCCAGATCCCGCCCGACCGGCCAGGCGTGGTGATCACGGCCGGGCTGCCCGGCGAGCGCCCGTCCGTGGTCGTCGCGGTGAACGAGGCGGCCAGGGTGCGTGGCCTCACGGCCGGCGCGCTCATCGGCACCGCGACCGCGGTGCTCGGCGGCCGGGGCGGCGGCCGTGACGATATCGCCCAGGGCGGTGGCGGTGAGCTCGGCGAACACGCAGGTCAGGCGATAACGGCGGCGTTTAGTGCAGTTCGGGATGATATTGGACGCATCGGCCCGTCGGGTAGCGTAACGTGAGATCGTGCTGCGGCCTAGTCGTGTCATTTCTGATAGCATGCACCAGCAGCCAGGGGCGCTGAGGCGGGGTTCCAGGCTTGGCGTTGACGTCGGTTCGGCCAGGATCGGCATTGCCAGCTGTGACCCGCACGGATTGCTGGCCAGCCCGCTCACGACGGTGCGGCGGGGCCGGGGCGACCTGGCCGAGATCGCGCGGCTCGCCGCCGAGCGGGATGTGATCGAGATCATCGTCGGCCTGCCGACCAGTTTGTCGGGAACGGCTGGACAGGCCGCTGATCTGGCCCGAGACTTTGCCGAAGCCCTGGCCGGCGTGGTGAGCCCGGTGCCGGTCAGGCTCGTCGACGAGCGGTTCACCACCGTCATCGCCCATGCCGCTCTCGCCCAGGGCGGCCGGAACGCTAAGGAGCGCCGTACTGTGATCGACCAGGCAGCGGCGGCGCTGCTGCTGCAAGGGGCGCTCGACGCCGAGCGCCAGACGGGCCAGCCGCCAGGTGAGGTGGTCGGCGCGACCAGGGACGGCACGTGATGGCCGAGAGCGGTTCACGGGGTGGCGGCCGGCATCGGCCGGCCGGCGCAGCCTATAGCGACGACGACCGGCCGGGCCCCGGTTACGGTGCCGGCGGTGCTGGCGGTTACGGCGGTGCTGACCAGTACAACAGCGCTGACCAGTACAACAGTGCTGACCAATACCACAGCGCTGACGAGTACAACGCTTCCGGCGGATACGGCGCTGCTGGCGAATACGGCAGTGCCCGTGAATACGGCCGTACTGGCGGCTACGGCGAAGCCGGGTACCCCGACTCCGGCGAGTACGGTGCCGCGGACCGGCCCGCCCGCGCCGGCGAGTACGGCGCCGGCGAGTACGGCGGTGGCGGGTATGGCGGAGAAGGGCACGGCGGCGCCGGGTACCCCTCGTACGACGGCGGTGGCTACGGGAGTTATGGCCAGACCGCGGGTCAGGGTGATGCCGGCGGTTATGGCGCGGCCGCGGGTTACCAGGGCGGCGGGGATTACGGCGACCGGCGCCATTATCAAGGGACCGACGGTTACGGTCAGCCCGCCAGTTACGCCGATTCTGGCGGGTACGGCGGCGACACCGGATACAGCGGCTCGGCCGCGGTGGCCAGGTACGGCGATGGCGACGGTGCGGATGACGGTGCCGACCCCGGCTACGGTCCGGGCCGGGATCGCGGTGCGGGATCGGGATACGGCCAGGGGCCGGGCTACGGTGCTGGGCCGGAGTACGGCCAGGGGCAGGCCTACGGTGCGGACGCCGGGTACGGGTCAGCGCCGGGCTATGACACCGCGGCTGGCTACGGGTCCGGCGAGGGCTACGGGTCCGGCGAGGGCTACGGGACCGGCCAGGGTTACGGGACCGGCCAGGGTTACGGGACCGGCCAGGGCTACGGCGGCCAGGACTACGGGACCGGTCAGGACTTCGAAGCCGGCCAGGGTTACGGCACCGGCCAGGGTTACGGCGGCCAGGGTTACGGGACCGGCCAGGGTTACGGCGCCGGTCAGGACTTCGGGACCGGGTCGGACTATCCAGCCGACCAGGAATTCGGCGCCGGCTACGGGGCAACCCATGATCACGGGTCCGGATACGGCACCGGCTCCTACGACCCGGCTGACGCCGGTTACGGCGCCAGCGAACCGGCGGGCCGCGGCCGCCACTCAGCCGCCTCGGATCGCGGTTACGCGGATGCTGGGTACCCGGATGACGGCTATGCGGGCAGCGGCGCGGCCGGCGGGGGCCATGCGGGCAGCGGCGCGGCCGGCGCCGGTCCTGCGGGCAGCGGCGCGGCTGGCAAGGGCAATGCAGGCGACGGTTACGCGGACCCGATTTACTCGCGGCCGGGCGAGTACGGCGCGTCCGCGACACAACGCCGCGCACTCGGGCCAGGGACCGCAAACGACGAATCCGGCGCGCTTTCCGCCACCTTTGATCGCCCTGGAACGGGTCAGATTCCGCGGACCGCAAGCGACTCCGGCACCGGTCCGCTCGACCTCACCGGCGGCAGACCAGGCGACACGGGCGCCGGCGGCGCCTCCGGGTGGGAGCTCAGGCCCGGCAGCGGGCCGCAGAGCAGCGCGGATTCCGGTGCGAGGGAGCGTCGTGGTGCAAGTACGCCCGACCGCGACGATTCGGATGCGCTCCGCCGGCCAGTCTCGCGATTGCCGTCGGCAGATGATGAGGACGAGGAGCTGGGCGCGCTAGGTTCAAGCATTGAGGATTCGGGCAGTATCCGCTGGTCGGCCGGGCCGCCTTCGGTCAAGCCGCGCGCGGAACGCAACCTGGAGGACGCATTGCCTGGCCCCGTTGCGGCCGAGCCTGACGGCTACGCCGAGTGGCAGAACGAGCCTGCCGATGACGAGTGGCATGATGACGCCGGCAGCGGGCTCCTGTCCCGCCGGTTCAGCCGTGGCGGCGGAGCGGGCGAGCCTCCGGGCAACGGGCCGACGCGGACCAGGGCCAGGGGCAAGAAGCGCCGCACCGCCCGCGGCAAGGTGGCGTTCACGCTGGCGATCGCTGTGGTTGTCCTTATCGTCGGCATAGGTGCCGCCGTTGGCAAGAACTACGTGGGCCAGTGGATCAACCACCGGTACGGCGACTACTCAGGCAAGGGCTACGGGACCGTGAGCATCAGGGTCGGGCATGGCGCCTCGCTGACCGGCCTCGGCCCGCTCTTGCTGAGCAAGGGCGTGATCGCCGCCGAGCGACCGTATGACACGGCTGCGGCCGCGGCCGCGAACGCCCCCAACCTCCAGCCGGGCATCTATAAGCTGCACCACCATATGAACGCCAGCCTCGCGGTTCAGCTGCTGCTCAGCGGCTCGTCCAGGGAGTCCGTCACGTTCCAGGTCGGCGACGGTGAACGCGCGAGCGTGATCGCTACCAAGCTCGCCGCTTTCACCCACCTCCCGGTCGGCCAGTTCACGAAGCTGATTGATCATCCGGCGCAGCTCGGGCTGCCGTCATGGGCGGCGGGCAGCACCGCCGAGGGATTCCTGTACCCGGACGTCTATAGCTTCGCGCCGCACGAGAGTGCGCTGAACATCCTGAGGCAGATGGTCGCCGACTTCAACCACCGGGCGACCCAGGCGGGCCTGGTCGGCCTGGCCAAGAAGGTCTTCACGACGCCCTGGCACGCGCTGATTGTGGCCAGCATGATCCAGGAAGAAGCCGGCAGCGTGTCGGACATGCCGAAGATCTCGCGGGTCATCTGGAACCGACTGAAGATCGGCAGGCCGCTGGAACTCGACAGCACCGTGTTCTACGCGATGAACAAATACGGGGTGGCCATCACCCAGGCCCAGGAGCACTTCCAGTCGCCCTACAACACCTACCTTCACACCGGCCTGCCGCCCGCGCCCATTGGCAGCCCGAACATTGACGCGCTCAAGGCGGCAGTGCAGCCGGTCAAGGGCGGCATGCTGTACTTCATCACCGACACTCGCCACAAGCCATTCAAGACGTACTTCACTGCGAGTTACGCCAAGTTCCAGCAGTGGCAGCGCCGGTTCCAGGGGTAACGGAGCCAGATCGCCGGTGCGTGCGGGCTGCGGTCCTCGGCTCGCCGGTCGGGCACTCGCTTTCACCGGTGCTGCACGCGGCGGCCTATGCCGCGCTCGGACTGACCTGGTGGCGTTACGACGCCATCGAGTGCGGCGAAGCGGAGCTGCCCGGGCTGCTCGACCAGTGCGGGCCCGACTGGGCCGGGCTGTCCCTGACCATGCCGCTGAAGCGAGCGGTGCTGCCGCTGCTGGACCGGGCCGACCCGTTGGTCAGCGAGGTCGGAGGGGCCAATACGGTGCTGTTCGCCGCGGCGCAGCGGCTCGGCTACAACACCGACGTGCCCGGCATGGTCGGTGCCCTTGCCGAGCGCGGCATCGCGCCGGGCCAGGACGCGGGTGTCGGACCGGCGCTGATTCTGGGCGGCGGCGCGACCGCCTGCGCGGCGCTGGCCGCCGTGCGCGAACTCGGTGAGCGGGAGGTCGCGGTCGCTGTCCGGGGCCCGGGCCGGGCCGGTGACCTGCTCGCAGCGGCGGACCGGCTGAACGTCACGGTGACGCTGCGCCCGTTCGAGGTGGCCAGCCTGGCCGGGGCCGCGCTGATCGTCTCGACCGTGCCCGCCGGGGTCGCCGACCGGTTCGCGAGCGCGCTGGCCGGACTGCCGGAGCCCCCGCGAGCCGTTTTCGACGTCGTCTACTACCCCTGGCCGACGCCGCTCGCGAACGCGGCGACGGCCGTCGGCGCGGTGCTGGCCGGCGGTTTCGACCTGCTGCTGCACCAGGCCGCGGGCCAGGTCGAGCTGATGACCGGCCGCCCCGCGCCGGTGGACGAGATGCGCGCCGCCGGGCTGGCGGCGCTCCTCTCGAATCCCGGCTCAGGTGGGTTCGGTGAGGAGGGCACGTAGATCCCGCTGATCATGATGAGCGCGATCGGGCGTGGCGTGGCGTGGCGTGGGCTGGCCGGAGCTGGCGTGGGGCAGAATCGGGCCTGACCGGCGGGCAGTAGCCCGGCGGCGTCTCCGGCCGCCAAATGGGACAGTGCGAGCAGGCATATGACCGCGCCGACGTATATCGCGACCGGGCCAGGGGGGCTGCGCTGCGTGGAGATCTGCGCGGGCGCCGGCGGCCAGGCCCTGGGCTTGGAGCAGGCGGGGTTCGCGCACGCGGCGGCGGTCGAGATCGACCGGGATGCCTGCGAGACGCTGCGCAAGAACCGCGGCGGCAGATGGAAGGTCATCGAGGCCGATGTCGCCGAGGTCGACGGGGCCGAATTCCGCGGGGCCGACCTGCTGGCCGGCGGCGTTCCCTGTCCGCCGTTCTCGGTCGCCGGACGCCAGCTTGGCCCGGCCGACGAGCGCGACCTGTTCCCGCAGGCGCTCCGGCTAGCCGCGGAAATCCGGCCTCGGGCCGTGCTGCTGGAGAACGTACGCGGGCTGGCCGCGGCCCGGTTCGACGGATACCGGGCGGAGTTCGCCGCCCGGTTGGCCGACCTCGGCTACCGGACCTGGTGGCACCTGATTCAGGCCAGCGAGCATGGGCTGCCGCAGCTCAGGCCCAGGTTTGTGCTGATCGCCATCGGCCAGCCGTGGGCGGGATCCTTCGACTGGCCGCGGACGGCCGGCGGCCGGCCGCCGACAGTGGGGGAGACGCTGGCCGACCTGATGGCGGCTGGCGGCTGGCCGGGTGCCGCATCCTGGGCGGCCGGGGCCGACGGCATCGCGCCGACGATCGTGGGCGGCAGCAGGAAGCACGGCGGCCCCGATCTCGGGCCGACCAGGGCCAGGGCGGCGTGGCGGCAGCTCGGGGTCGACGGCCTGGGAATCGCCGACAGCCCGCCCGGCGAGGCATTCCCGCTGGCCGCGCCGCCCCGGCTGACCGTGCGCATGGTGGCGAGATTGCAGGGATTTCCCGACGAGTGGGCGTTCGCCGGCCGCAAGACCGCGGCCTACCGCCAGGTCGGGAATGCCTTCCCGCCGCCGGTCGCCCGGGCCATCGGCGGTTCGATTGCCCGCGCACTGACCGGCCGCGGCTACAGCGGGGGGCCGATGCGACCACCGGGCCGGACCGGGGAATAACGCGCGTCGGCTGCTAGCGATCCTTGGTCGCTAGCTTCTGGTACTACAGCAGCAGTCTGAGATGTGGCCCAGCGTGGCGGCGTGACCCGGTGATCGCCTTACCAGCGGGCCGCCATCAACGGACTATTCCCGGCGCGAGGATCCCTGACTGGCGGCGCTGGCGGGCGGCCGCCCCGCCGCGGGTGAGGGCTGGTGATCCGCGCGCGCTGATTGCCCTGGCGTGATTGTGGCGAAACCTTTAGCGGCTGCGCTCCAGCAAAAGCTGGGCGAGGGATGACGCGAGCCACGCCTCGCCGTCGTCGAAAGTCCAGCGCGCACCCTGGGTGAGCTGCCGCCAGCTGGCCGGCGAGGTCATCATGGAGAACGCGGCGAGGGCCCGCTCGGGCGTGGTGTCGGCTCGCAAGGCGCCAAGTGCGCCCAGCCGCTGGGCGAGTGCGCTGGCGCCCTGCTCGTGCCGGCGCATCCCGTCGGCGACGACGGCAGCAGCGTCGGGTTCGGCGAGCTCGGCCGATAGCAGCACCTGGATGAGATCCCCGCAGCGTTCGTTCAGCTGGCGGGTCAGATGCACCCCTTTGGCGATCAGCCGGGGCGGGTCGGTCTCCTCGGAGAGCTCGGCGGCGAGTTGCGCCACGTCGGCCTCCTCGTCGATGAGGTCGTTGAGGGCCAGGACGACTGCGGCCTTGGAGCCGACGCTGGAGTAGATGGTCTGCACCGCCACGCCTGACTCTTCGGCGATCTGCTGCAGCGAGGTACTGGCGTAGCCGTGCTCGGCGAACAGCCGCCGTGCGGCCCGCAGGATCTCGCGGCGCTGGAACAGTCATCGGGCAGCAGTGCCGGACCGGGGGGGAACGAGGCCGCCGCCATCGGCCGGGTGGCCGGAGCCGGCGGCCTGGCCTTCGCAGCCTTCGTGTTGGCGCAAAACATCATCAGGGCCAAGGCCCCGGGCTTCAATGCCGCACCTGCCCAGGTCACCGCATACTTCCTGGACCATCGCGCCGCCAGCCTGGTGCCTCTCGGCCTGTTCCCGGCCGGGATGCTCGCCCTGTTGCCGTTCGTCGCCGCGGTGTGGACCAAAGCCAGCCAGGACGACAGCCGGTGGTGGGCCAGCGTCGGTGCGCTGGGAGCGGCGACCGTCGCCGCCCTGTTTGCCGTCGTGAACATCACCGAGATCGTCCTGACCGCAAAGACGACACAGCTGGCGTCCTCTCCGGCAGTCGTCCAGGCACTGTGGACGCTGCGCGGGCCGCCTTCGGCCTGGATCTGGCCGCCATCGCCGTTGCGCTCATCGGGCTCAGCCGGGCCGCGGCATCGATCGGCCTAATCCCCGCCTGGCTCGCCGCCGCTGCGTGGCCCGGAGCAGCCTGCCTGCTGACCGCGGCGACCTTCACCGTCGCCCTCACCAACGGCGGTCCCCGGATTGCGGTCGGCCTCGCCGGGTTCGCCGTCTGGCTCGTGTTCATCGTCACTACCAGCATCGCCCTCGTGCGAGGGCGGCAGACGCGGTGAGCGGCGACCGGCCGAAGCCCGACCTGACCCTCGTCACCTTGATCCACCAGGCGCTCCGCGCCGATGCGGCGCGGCTCGCAGCAATCGTCACCGCGCTGAATCCCAGCGACCAGCCGGGCCGGCTACCCGGCATCCGAGCCTACTTCGACCAGTACCGCGGTCAGCTCGTCATGCACCACGCCCACGAGGACGAGATCTTCTTTCCCGCCCTGCAAGCCAGAGCCGGAGCCAGCCGGATGCACCTGATCGAGCTGGACAGCCAGCACGAGATGCTCGGCCCCGCTCTGCAGGCCGTCTGGGACGGGCTCGCCACACTGGCCGACCCGGCCGGCGACTTCGCTGCAGACCGCGCCAGGGCTGCCAGCGCCCTGTCCACGATGGCCGACCTGCTCGACACCCACCTCACGCTAGAGGAAGAAACGGCTCTGCCCCTCGCCGAGTCGGAGATTCCCGCCGCGGAGTACAAAAACCTCGAAACTAGGGCACGCAAGGCCCCCCCCGGCCGCGGGCCCAGTTCATGATTCCGTGGCTCATCGCCCACGCCACCGCAGATCAGCAAAAGGCACTATTCACCTCGACTCCCCCCTGCGGCTCTTCTACTGGGTCAACCGCCGCCGCTACCGCCGCCTCGACCAGGCACTCACCCGCGCTGCCTAACCATTTACTTATGACCTGAATGTCGCAGCCGGTCGTCGCCGACGGCGCTTCGCGCGGGGCGCAGCGGCTGCGAAGGCACCGGTAAGATGCGCTACTCTTACCAGGAGAACTTAACCGCCCGGCGTCTCGCGCCGGGCAGCGAAGCGGAGGACCACCTCGGCCACCTCCCACCTGGTCAGCATCGCGGAGCCTCCGGGCACCGCCGGCTGACGGGTAGCGGTCCAGTCAGCCGGCCCCGGATGACTGGCGCAGGCCGGACGCACCGGGCTTGGCGCGCTTATGGCGGGCCAGCGTCCCGGGGTGTTGCGTGGCGAGTGCCGCGGGCATAAGCCTGCGAGGTGCTCGCCGTGCCCGTGGTGGCCCCGCATGCGAGCCGTGCGGGGCTTTGTTGTTTTCACGGCCCGCAGCACGCATTGCCTGCGACGGGATAGCCCTGGAGCAGGGGATAAGGGTGACTTTGGAGGTCACATCAGCACTGAACCTCGCATCAACGACCGTATCCGGGTACCGGAGGTCAGGCTCGTAGGCCCTTCTGGCGAGCAGGTCGGGATCGTATCGATTACCGATGCGCTCCGGCTGGCTCAGGAATCCGACCTTGACCTGGTCGAGGTCGCTCCGACGGCGCGGCCGCCCGTGTGCAAGCTCATGGACTTCGGCAAGTTCAAGTACGAGTCGGCACTCAAGGCCCGCGAGTCGCGCAAGAACCAGACTCAGACGGTCATCAAAGAGATCAAAATCCGGCCGAAGATCGACCCGCACGACTATGGCACAAAGAAGGGCCACGTCGAGCGGTTCCTCCGGCAGGGTGACAAGGTCAAGGTGACGATCATGTTCCGCGGTCGTGAGCAGTCACGGCCCGAGCTGGGCTACAAGCTGTTGCAGCGGCTGGCCGGCGACGTCGAGGAGCTCGGCTTCGTCGAGTCGCAGCCCAAGCAGGACGGCCGGAACATGATCATGGTCATCGGGCCGCATAAAAAGAAGGCCGACGCCAAGGCGGTGCGGACCCCGGACCGGGCTAGTGCCCGGGCGGCCGCACCCGGCCACCAGGGCGGCCTGGAGGGCGAGGCCGGGAGCGTGGCGACCCGTCCGGCGGCGCCGCGTCCGGTGATGACCGCACCTGCGGCCAGTGCCCGGAGCGCCTCGTCGGCGAGCCTGGATTCGGCCAGCGCGGGTTCGTCGGGCGAGGGTTCGTCGGGCACGGGTTCGGACGGCACGGGATCGGCCGGCAGTGGTTCGGCGGGCGAGGGTTCGTCGGGCACGGGTTCGGATGGCACGGGTTCGGCCAGTAGCGGTTCGGCGGGCACGGGTTCGGATGGCACGGGTTCGGCCAGCACGGGTTCTGAGCCAAACGGTTCGGCCGCCACCAGGCCGGCCGCCCGCCCGGCGAGCTCGGGTTCGTCCGGCACCGGTTCATCCACCGGTTCGGCTGGCACCGGTTCGTCCGGCACGGGCTCGGCCCGGCCGGCTCCGGTTTCGGCCCGGCCCGCCCAGACCTCGCCTCGTCCGGCCCCGGCGCCCCGCCCCGGGCCGCCACGGCCAGGTCCGACCTCAGGCTCTGGGTCGGCCCGGCCCGCCCCGCGTCCGGCGGCGCCTTCGCCGGC
>JBPCKO010000362.1:0-10912 GCA_051004215.1 Streptosporangiaceae bacterium
GGCGAGGACTATTGTTGTCTCCCCTGTCCCCTCTCCGCCCGGGTGAACCCGCTCGTGAGGAAACGGCGTGAACGTGACCCAATCCGATCCGTCCGGCACTCCGAATAACTGCTGTGGACGCGCCTGACACGCGCGCAACCGATTCGGGTTCTGGTCTGACGGAGGGGAGAGACCAGGATCTGAATCGGCTGCTCTCCGTCGTGGCTCGTGGCGACGAAGGCGCGTTCGCGCGTTTGTACGACCAGATCTCCGGGCCGGCCTACGGTCTTATCCTGCGGGTGGTCCGCGATGCCGCCCAGGCCGAGGAGGTCATGCAGGAGGTCATGCTGGAGGTCTGGCGCTCGGCGACCAGGTTTGACCGGCGCAAGGGCAGCGCGGCGAGCTGGGTGCTGACGATCGCGCACCGGCGGGCGGTCGACCGGGTGCGGTCGGCGACCGCCGCCGCGGACCGGGAGCGGCGCCTGCACGAGCCGCCCGGCAGCGCCGACGAGGTCGCCGACCTGGTGCAGGCGGCACTGGACGCAGAATTGGTGCGGCGCTGCCTGGCCAGCCTGACTGAGGTGCAGCGCGAGGCGATCACGCTGGCCTACTACGGCGGCTATTCCTACCGCCAGGTGAGTGAGATCCTCGGCGTGACGCTGGGCACAATAAAGACAAGGATCAGGGACGGCCTGATCCGGCTGCGCGACTGCATGGGGGTGATGTGATGCGGTCCGCTCGCGCGAACGAGCATCTGCTCACCGCCTCCTACGCGATCGATGCGATCGACAACCCGGCCGAGCGGGCCAGGTTCGAGCGGCACGCACGGCGCTGTCCCGACTGCGCGGCTGAACTGCGCGGCCTGACGGATACCGCGACCCGGCTGGGCATCGCGGCCGACGAGACCCCGCCGCCCGAGCTACGCGACCGGATCCTCGCCTCCGTATCAGGGACCAGGCAGCTCTCTACGGTCGCGGGCCTGAGCCGGCACCGCGCCAGGCCCGCCGGCCGCCGCGCTCCCGGTACCCGGCTGCCGCTGCCGGTCCTGGTCGCCGAAGGGGCCTGGCTGATCGCCGCCGCCTGCGTGGTCATCGTGATCGTCCTGGCCGTCGCCCTCGCGAGCACCAGGAGTCAGCTCGGCCGGACCAGGAATACCCAGGCCGCCGTCACGGCCGTGCTGACCGCGCCCGACGCCAGGGCGGTCAGCCGGCCGACGTCGGCCGGCGGTACCGCGACGGTCGTCTACTCGCTGGCCAGGCACGCCCTGATCTTCACCCCGGCGAAACTGCCATCGCTGCGTGACGGCAAGGTCTACGAGCTGTGGCTGATCGGGCCGTCCCTGATCCGCCGGGCAGGCCTGCTGCCGGCCGCCGGACGAGCGGGGCCGGTCCTGGTCAGCGGCCTGCTAGCGGGCGACAAGCTCGGCCTGACGGTGGAACCGGCCGGCGGCACCAAGCAGCCGACGACGACGCCGATCCTGCTGCTGCCGCTGCGTTCCTGACCCGGCCGGGCATTCGTCGCGGTTACGACCGCGCGCTCCGGCGGGGTTGTCCGCGGCCGCGGCCTATGCGACGATCGGGCCGTCTCCGACCCCGCGAGGACACCAGGAGCGGCATGGCGTACGTTCCCAGCACGGCGGGCGATACCAGCACCGAGGACCTCGGCGTCGTGTTCATGCACGAGCACGTCTTCATCAGGACCGAGTCGCTGCAGTGGGGGTGGCCCGGGTACGGCGGCTGGGACGCCGGGACCGAGGTGGCGGCGGCCCGGGCCCGGCTGACCGCGCTGCACCAGGCCGGCGTCGATACCGTGCTCGACATGACCATTCCCGGCCTCGGCCGGGACCCGGAGCTGGTCGCCAGGGCGGCCGAGGGCACCGGCCTGCGGATCTTGTTCGCGACCGGCTTTTACACCTACGATCACCTGCCGCTCCCGTTCGCGCTGCGCGGTCCCGGCAAGATCCTGGACGGCGATGACCGCTTGCTGGAGTCGCTGTTCGAGACCGACCTGACCGTCGGCATCGGCGACACCGGTTACCGCGCCGCCGTGCTCAAGGTCGTCACCGACGAGCCCGGCCTGACTCCCGATGTGGAGCGGCTGGCCAGGGCCGTCGCCCGCGTGCACGCGCGGACCGGGGCGCCCATCTGCACCCACGCGCACGCTCCGACCAGGCGGGGCCTGGACCAGCAGCGGATACTCGCCGAGGGCGGGGTCGACCTGGGCCGGGTCATGATCGGGCACTCCAACGAGAGCACCGATCTCGGCTACCTGAGCCAGATCATCGATGCTGGCTCCTACCTGGGCTGGGATCGCTGCGGCCTGCCGCTCACGGTGCCGCTGGACACCCAGATCGACACGCTTTCGGAGCTCTGCGAGCGGGGCTACGCGGACCGGATCATGCTCTCGCATGACAAGTCCTCGTTCATGGACTGGTTCTCCGCCGCGGAGGTCGACCCGGTCCTGCCGGACTGGCGGTTCACCTACATCCACGACACCGTGCTGCCCGGCCTGCGCCACCGCGGCGTCAGCGACGACCAGATCGAGCAGATGCTGATCCGCAACCCGCGCGAGTTCTTCGGCCAGGCCGGGTGAGCGGCCCGCGATGACGATCCCGGCGCCCGCGCGCGGCCAGAACCCGTTCGACGACTCCGGCGTGCGAACCGGGCCCGACGGCGTGCGCCGGTACCCGGATCTGCACGAGTCGCTGGTCGCGATGCTCCGCGACAGCGTCCAGGCCAGCCCGGACGCCGAGGCCCTGGTCGAGGTCGGCGGCGGCCGGCTGAGCTATGCCGGGCTGTGGGACGCCGCCGCGCGGGTCAGCGGCGGACTGCGGGATGCGGGGATTCGGCCGGGCGACCGGATCGCGATCCGGCTGCCGAACTCCAACGGCTGGGTGCTCGCGTTCTTCGGCGCACTGATGGCCGGGGCGATCGCGGTCCCGGTGAACACGCGGTTCAGCGGCGAAGAGGCCAGTTATGTCATCGGCGACTGCGGCGCGTCCTTTGTCTTCGAGCCGGAAATCCCGCTGCCGGACGGCCCGCCTTTCGTGCACGAGGGTACGGGCCAGTCCGACGTCGCGGCCATCTTCTACACCAGCGGCACCACCGGGTTCCCCAAGGGCGCGATGCACACCCACGCGAACATTCTCGGCAACGTGGAGACGGTGTACCGGGTCAGCGACATCCCGCGCGACGCGGGCGCCGAGATGCGGACGCTGGTCGTGGTCCCGCTGTTCCACGTGACCGGCTGTCACTCCCAGATGCTGCCCGCCCTGCGGATCGGCGGCGCCGTCGTGATCGACGCCGGCTTCGACGGGGCCAGGATGATCGACACGCTGGAGCGGGAACGGATCACCGCGTGCACCGCGGTGCCCGCGATCTACTACTACATCCTGCACCACCCGCAGTTCTCGGCGGCGAAGGTCGCCGGGGTGCGGTGGGCTTCCTACGGCGGCGCGCCGATCGCACCGGAACTGGTGCACCAGATCGGCGCCCAGTTCGCCGGGGCCCGGCTGGCCAACGGGTTCGGGCTGACCGAGTGCACCTCGATCGCCACCTTGCTGCCGCACGAGTGGGCCGCCGGCCACGCCGACTCGGTCGGGTTCGCCGCGCCGCACGCCGAGGTCACCATCGACCCGGCCAGCGCCGGGCCGGAACCCGGCCTGGGCGAGATCCTCATCCGCGGCCAGAGCGTGTGCGCGGGCTACTGGAACAAGCCAGAGGCAACGGCGCGGACGTTCGCCGGCGGCTGGCTGCATACCGGCGACGTCGGCCGGGTCGACGACAGCGGCCTGGTTTTCGTGCTGGACCGGATCAAGGACATGATCAACCGGGGCGGCGAGAACGTCTACTGCGTCGAGGTCGAGAACGCGCTGATCGGCGCGCCCGGTGTGGGCGAGGTCGCGGTTGTCGGCGTGCCCGACTCGATGATGGGCGAGAAGGTCGGCGCGGTGATCGTGCCGCTGCCCGGCGCCACGGTCGACCAGGCCGCGGTACGCGCGTACGCGCGCGAGCACCTGGCCGATTTCAAGGTGCCGCAGTACATCGCGATCCGGCCCGAGCCGCTGCCGCGCAACCCGAACGGCAAGGTGCTCAAGGCGCCGTTGCGTAAGACGGCGTTCCCGCCATCCTGACCTGGCCAGGCGCCGCGGTCACCGGGCCGGGCGCTGCTTCGCCGGGGCCCGGCGGTGCCGCGGGACAGCCGGTCGTCCCGCGGCACCGTCCCCGGCCCCTTACTCGAGCAGCTCGTCTACCGGCTTGACGCCTGCCGTACCGCGGCGCAACCGCCACAGCAGACCGCCGAAGTACCACAGCGCGGCCAGCGCGGCTCCGTAGCCGAGCACCTTGTCCGCGCTGTGGAATTCCGATGGCAGCGACAGCGCGAGCATGATGACGACGGTGTAGACCAGCACGAATCCGATCACCGGCCAGGCCCACCGGCCGAGGGTAAACGCGCCCGGGATGGTGTCGGTGGTCCGCCGCTTGACCGCATAGGCCACCGTGATCAGGAAGTAGATGATGTACGGGATGATGGCCGTCGCCCCGACCAGGGTGGCGAACGCGCTGGCCTGCAGGTAGCCGTACCACATCACGCCGAGATCGATCACCCCGAAGACCAGCAGCGCGACGATCGGGGTCTGGCTGCGCAGGTTCACCTTCTTGAGCTGCTTCGAGAACGGCAGCATGTTGTCTCTGGCCAGCGAGTAGGCCAGCCGCGCCTGGGCTCCGGCCCCGACGACGAGGATCGCGAACATCGAGAAGATCACGAACGCGATGAACACCTTCACCACCCAGGACGGCAGCCAGTAGCCGGCGATAACTACGAGCGGCGGCGCCGACCCGGTGGCGGCCGCGGTCTCCACCACCTTCAGGTTCGGGATCGCCACGGTGAATCCGACCAGCGCGACCATGCCGAGCACGACGGAACCAACGACCGCCCAGATCACGCCGCGCGGGACGCTGCGCACCGGGTTGACCGCGTCCTCGGACATGTCGGCCGCGAGCTCGAAGCCGACCAGCGTGAACGCGCCAAGCAGCCCGGCCAGGGCGAAGGCGTACCAGGTCGGGTTGTGCGCGACCGAGGTGGTATTGGTCAGGATGCCCGCACCGTAGGGGCTGGGCTTGGCGTTGAAGCCCCACAGGGCCAGGAGCAGCACGCCGAACACCACGGTCCCGATGATCTCGGTGAACACGGCAACGTTGTTCACCCGGGCGGCCACCTGGATGCTGATGATGTTGATCACGGTCGGCAGCAGCATCAAGAGGATCGCCACCGCCAGCACCAGCCGCTTGCTCGGGGTGTTCACCCCGAACTCGCTGAGCAGGAGCGGGGACGCGACCCCCAGCATGATCGCGCCACCGCCGACCGCCATGTACAGCAGCCCGGCGAAGCCCACGAACCAGCCGTAGGTGGGGTTCACCAGCCGGGCACTCCACTGGTAGGCGTAGCCGGCCAGCGGAATCCTGGTTCCCAGCTCGGCCACCACGAACGCGATCATCAGGTTGCCGACCCCCACGATCGGCCAGGTCCAGATCGAGGCCGGACCCCAGTTGACCAGGCCGAAGCCGTAGTTCAGGAAGATGCCGGTCGTGATCGAGATGATCGAGAACGCGATCGCGAACATCGAGAAGAACCGCAGCGATCGCCTGAGCTCGGGCTGGTAGCCGGCCCGGGAGACGATCGCCTCGGCCTCGGCCACCTCGGCATTGTGCGCCACCGCGGTCGTACCGGCAGCCGGCCGGGCCGGATCACCTGTAGTGCTGGACATGCCTGCCCCTCCTTATGGTTAAGCGCCGTAGTTATCACTGCTTGCCGCCCGGCCGGCTCACCGGCCGAGCCGGGCGCGAACCGCGCCGAACGCCTGATCGGTGGCCGCGAGCGCGAGCTCGAGGTCCGCTCCGGTCATCGCCGCGGATACGAACCAGTTGTGCCGCGGGTGCAGGTACGCGCCCCGCCTGATCGCCTCGGCGGCGAAGACCGTGGCCAGCTCGTGACCGACATCGCCGGCGAAGGTCAGGTACGGCATCTGCACCGGGCCGGTGTAGTTCACCGCCAGGTCCCAGGCGGCGGCCTGAGCGAGAATGCCGTCCCGCAGTACCGTTCCGGCCCGCTCCATCGCCCCGATCGCATCTTCGGTGCCCAGTGCGGTGATCGTCGCCACGGCCGCCGCCATCGGCACCGCCGCGAACCAGAACGAGCCGGTGACGAAGATGCTCGCGGCGCCGTCCCTGAACCGTTCGTTGCCGAGCACGGCGGCGAGCGGATGACCGTTGGCGATCGCCTTGCTCCAGGCCGACAGGTCGGGGTCGACGCCGACCGGCTCCCAGCTCGAACCCAGGTGCAGCCGGAAGCCGCAGCGCACGTCGTCCAGGATCAGCGCGGCACCGGCCGCGTCGCAGATCTCGCGCAGGCCGCGCGCGAACGCGGGGTCGACAAGCTCCTGGTCATAGCCGGCGTCGTGCCGGAACGGGCTGACCAGGATGGCGGCCAGGTCATCACCCGCCGCCTGCGCCGCCGCCCGCGCGCTGGCCAGGTCGTTGAACTCGTACTGGCCGAGGTTGGCCCGGTCTTCCGCGGTCGTCCCGGCCGGGCGCGGGGTGCACCAGGGCGCCGCGCCGTGGTAAGCGCCGCGGGCGACCAGGATCCGCTTGCGGCCGGTCTGGGCCCTGGCGATCGTGCAGCACATGGTGGTCGCATCGGTGCCGTTCTTGGCCAGCATCGCCCAGTCCGCGTGCCGCACCGTTGCGACCAGCAACTCGGCGAGCTCGACCATGACCGGCGCCGGCCCGTTCTGGCAGTCGGCCAGCGCGGCCTGGGCCCTGGCGGCCGCCTCGACCCCCGGGTGCCGATGACCGAGCACGACCGGCCCGTAGCTGCCCATCAGGTCGACGTAGCAGTTACCGTCGGCGTCCCAGATCCTGGCGCCCTGGCCGCTGCGCATGAACTGCGGGTACTCCGGCGGCAGCGGGCCCGCCGACTGGTGGCCGTACATCCCGCCCGGGATCACCGCGCCGGCCCGCCGCCGCAGGTCGCGGTCGGCCGTCCGGTCGCGCTGGTCGGTCCCGGTCATCGCCGGCCCCTGATGGGTCATGCTGCCTCCTCGCTACGCGGTCGTCCCGGCCGGAACCGGCCTCGGGGCCAGGGCCGCGACCAGGCGGGCGGCCGGGCCGGGGGCCTGGCGGCCCAGGAAACCCAGTACCTGATCCAGGCCGGTGATCCCGGCATCGGAACCCAGCCCGGTCGCGACCAGCGAGCCGCAGGCCACTCCCAGCCAGGCGGCGTCTTCCGGCGCCGCCCCGGCGAGCAGCCCGGTGATCAGGCCCGCGCTGAATCCGTCCCCGCAGCCGGTGGTGTCGGTGACATCGACCGCGATGCCCGGTACCGGGACCGGCGCGCCGCCCGAGCGGGTCGCCAGGACCGCGCCCTGGGCGCCGAGGGTCACGGCCACGCCGCCGGTGCCCAGCGCGAGCACGGAGCTGATGGCGCCCGCCAGCGAACTCTCACCGGTGAGCGCGGCGAGCTGGTCGGAATTCGGGGCGAACCAGTCGGCCAGGGCGAGCAGCCCGCGGATCCGCTCGAAGTCGCGGCGGCTGCCTGGCCGCAGCACGTCCACGACGAGCAGTGCGCCTGCGGCCTTGGCCGCGGTCGCGATCTCCTCCAGGTCGCCGGACGTCAGCCCGGTCAGCGCGTCGGGCGCGCCGATCATGACCGCCGCGGCGCCGGTCAGCGCGGCCAGGTCGAGATCGGCCCGCTCCAGCAGCGCGGTCGCGCCGGGCACGTGCAACGCCGGGCGTTCGCCGTTGGGCCTGATCGGCAAGATCGTGGCCGAGGTCTGGGCGCCAGGCTTGCGCACCAGGCGGCTGGTGTCGATCCCGTGCCTGTTCATCTCGCCGGTCAGCACCTGGGCCAGCAGGTCGTCGCCGACCGCGCCGATGGTCCGCACGGCCACGCCGAGCTTGGCCAGGTCGACCGCGGTGCCGGCCGCCGTCCCGGCCACCGTGGCCCGGATCTCGGCCAGCCGCGCGCTGCCCTGCCCGGGCGGGATCGACTCCACCGGCCGCCCGAGCACATCCAGGATGTGCGCGCCGAGCACGACGACCGGCCCCGGGCTGGCCCGCACCACCGGAGCGGCCGGTCCCGGAGCGGCCGGTCCCGGACCGGTCACCGGGCCGCGCTCCGGCCGCCGCGCCTGACGCCGTAGCGGCGGCGCTTCGCCTCGGCCGTGACCTCGGCCAGGTCGGCCTCGGAGAGCGTGCCGGGGTCCCCGTAGGCCTGGGCCAGCCGCCAGACCCTGGCCAGCCACTCCAGCAGCAGCGCATTGTCATAGGCCGTGGCCAGGCTGCCGCCGCAGGCGATCGCCCCGTGGTTCCGCAGGATCGCCGCCCGCCGCCCGGACAGCGCGGCGGTGGCCGCGGCGGCCAGGCCGTCCGAGCCGAACCGCACATACGGCGCCACCCGCACCGGGCCGCCCAGCGCGGTGATCGCGTAGTGAATGGCCGGCAGCTCGTCCCGGCTCGCCGACAGCGCGATCACCTCGGCCGAGTGCGTATGCACGACGGCCCGGGCGCTCGTCGCCGCGTACACGGCCAGGTGCATCGGCAGTTCGGTGGAGGGTACCTCGGGCGCGTCCACCTCGGTGCCGTCCAGCGTGGTCACGGCGATGTCGGCCGGCCGCAGCTCGTGGTAGGGGAGGCCAGAAGGGGTGATCGCGACCAGGTCGCCGCAGCGCACGCTCAGGTTGCCTGCGCTGCCGACGGCCAGCCCGTCGGCAAGCAAGCGCACGCTGTACGTGACGAGCTGCTCGCGGGCGGCGTGCAGCTCGGCAACGTCCGGGCTGGACATTAACCAGGATGTTAGACGGACGTCCGACAAAAAAATAGCCTGAATCTATGCCGAAGATCGTGGACTGGGATGCCAGGCGAGACGAGATCTTGTCCGCCACCTGGCGGGTGATCGCCCGCGACGGGATCGCGAAGGCGACGATCAGGGCCATCGCCAAGGAAGCGGGCTGCTCTCGCGGCATCCTGGCCCATTACTTCGATGACAAGGCCGACATCCTCGGCTCCGCGCTGGTGCTCTCCCATCGCCGGGTCGGCGCCCGGATGGCCGCCCGCGCGGCCGGCCAGGCGGGCCTGGAGGCGCTGCGGATCGTGATGCTCGAAGCCCTCCCGCTGGACGAGCTGAGGGACACCGAGGCCCAGATCGAGATCAGCTTCTGGGGTCGCGCGCTCGGCAGCCCTGACCTGCGCGAGCTCCAGCACAGCGAGTTCGACCGGCTACGGGCCAGGCTGCGCGGTCACCTCGAGGAGGCGGCTCTGGCCGGCGAGATCGGCCAGGATGCCGACCTCGACCTGGCCGTGCACCAGCTGGTCGTCCTGATCGACGGGGTCAGCGCCGAGCGGGTCCTGTACCCGGACCGGGTGCCCGCCCAGCGGCAGGTCGACCTGCTCGACCGCGTGCTGAGCGGGCTGCGGGCCACCGCCGGGCCGGCCGTCCAGGATGACCTGTCCCGTTCGTCGCCGGGGTAGCACCGCCTGCCCGGCCCGACCGATGATGGAGGCTGAGATGGGGCCAGGCTCGAGCCTGCGTCGCAGGCCAGGACCGTACGGGTCAGAGACGGTGAGGTGCTGGTCGGCGACGGGCCGTTCGCCGAGACCAAGGAGCAAGTGGCTGGTTACGACCTGATCGAGTGCGCTGACCTGCGACAGGCCGTCGACGTGGCGTCCCGGCACCCGACTTCGGGGATCGGCGCGATCGAGATCCGGCCGATCGCGCGGCCCTGACCGCGCCGGCGCGACAACCGGACATTCGCGGCCCGCCTGTCCATCGCCGCCCCCGCGGTTCGTCGGATCAGTGAACCGGCTCCGCCAGGAGCGGTCACCCGATGACAGGAGTCCACGATGAGCCTTCCCGCCATCACCTCGCGCGAGCAATGGCTCGCCGCCCGCAAGGAGCTGCTGACCGAGGAAAAGGAGATGACCAGGAAGCGGGACCAGCTGAACACGCAGCGGCGCCTGCTGCCCATGGTCCGCGTCGACCAGGATTACGCCTTCGCCGGCGAGGCCGGGCAGGCCAGCCTGCGCGACGTGTTCGGCCCGCATCAGCAGCTGATCGTCCAGCACGTGATGTTCGGCCCGGACTGGGAGGAGCCGTGCCCGGCCTGCTCGGCCAGCCTGGACGAGCTGTCCGCGCCGCTGCTCACCCACCTGCGGGGCCGGAACACCACATTCGCGGCGATCAGCCGGGCCCCGCTGGCCAAGATCGAGGAGTGCCGGGTCAAGCGCGGCTGGGAGTTCCCCTGGTACTCCTCCAACGGCAGCGACTTCAACTACGACTTCCACGTCAGCCTGGACGCCTCGGTCGCGCCGATCATGTTCAACTACCGCAACGCCGAGGAACTGAAGGAGGCGGGCTTCGGCTGGATCCTCGAGGGCCCGTCTGAGCAGCCGGGGCTGAGCTGTTTCCTGCGCGACGGGGACGAGGTCTACCACACCTACTCCACGTTCGGCCGCGGCTGCGAGCAGACCGGCGACGCGTACGCGCTGCTCGACCTGACCGCGCTCGGCCGGCAGGAGGAGTGGGAGGAGCCCAAGGGACGCGTCGCCACGGCCCGGCCCGCCATGCCGGACTTCGCGGTCTAGGTCGGCCATGCCGCTGCCCCCGATGATCCTGGCCGGCGTCGCCCTCATCGCGGGGGCGACGCTGGCCGGGGCGTGGATCTCGGCCCGCACCGCGCGGCTGCCGTCGGCCGCGCTGCGGGTCGCGGCGGGCCTGCTGCTCGCGGTCGTGCTGGCCGACCTGCTGCCCGACATCGGCCGCGACCTGGCCGGGTCCGGCCTGCCCTGGTGGGGCGGGGCCGGAGCGGCGGCGGCCGGCTTCGCCGCGGCCGGGATGCTCGGCCGTTTCGGCTGCGCCTGCGCGTCCGGGCCGGCCG
>JBPCKO010000363.1:0-5108 GCA_051004215.1 Streptosporangiaceae bacterium
CAACCCCGTGGCCACGCGGCCCAGAACTCTGCGGCGGCCCGGCCAGCGCCGGTGGCCGCGGCCGAGTCCCGAAACGGGGGCGGCAGCTGGCCTTGCGAGCAGGCCGGGCCGCGCCCTTCCGCGGCCCCGCGTCCGCATCCTCTTCCTGGTCGCCGGCCGACTTGGCCCCGCCGCGTGCCCCGGCCTGGGCCTAACTCGCCTTCCGCGACCTCGCCTTGGCCGGCGCTGGCTCCGGTGCCTCGTCCTCCTCGTCCTTCGCCGAGGTGGCCTTCGCCCCATTCTGGCCGGCGCCCGAACCCCCTTGCGCGGCGGCCAGGCTCGCTCGCAGGGCGTCGGCCAGGCTGGTCGACGGCCCGGCGGCGATCTCCAGGGTGGCCGGCGCGGCTATCTCCCGACCCGCCACCTTGGCCTCGACGACCTCGGTCAGCGCCTCCCGGTACCCGTCGTGATGCGCGTCCGGGTCGAAGTCGGACGTCATCGAGTCGATCAGCGACGAGGCCATGGTCAGTTCCTGCGGCCGGACCTCGATCTCGTTGTCAAGGAACGGGAAGGACGCGTTCCTGATCTCATCCGGCCATAGCAGCGTCTCCAGCACCAGCACGCCGTCCCGGCTGCGCAGCGTGGCCAGGGACTCGCGCTGACGCAGCGCGACCTGGGCGATCGCGATCCGGCCCGACTGCTCCAGGGCGTCCCGCAGCAGCACATAGGCGCGCGACCCGGCCGCCTCGGGCTCGACGTAGTAGCTCTTGTTGAACAGGATCGGGTCGAGCTGCTCGGCCGGGGCGAACTGAAGGACCTCGATCGACTTGGTGGTCGGCAGCGGGAGGTCGGCCAGGTCCTCGTCGTCGAGGATCACCATCTCGCCGTCCGGTAGTTCGTAGCCCTTGACCACGTCCTCGTAGGCGACTTCCTCGTCGCAAACCGAACAAAACCGCCGGAACCTAATGCGCCCTCCGTCGGCCCGGTGTACCTGGCGGAACGCAATGTCCTTCTGTTCAGTGGCGGCGTAGAGTCGCACCGGAATCATGACCAGCCCGAAGGAGATCCCGCCCTTCCACATGCTGCGCACAGCGTCTCCTTACCCTGGCAGATCGGATACGTATACAACTAGCGTTGCTCTACTGTAGCCATTCGGCAATATGTTCGATGGGGCGAAATCCGCTCGCGCGGCGGGTATCAGCCTTCTCAAGGGGGCGACATGACCGACACGGACGCAGAAGGACCAGTGGATGACGTCGTCGAACAGCACACCTTGGTGCTGCCGGACGACCAGGACGACGAGGAGGAGTCGGAACTCCACCCCGCTGAACTGCCGCTGGAAGCCGACGAGGCCGACGCCGCCGAACAGGCCAGGGCCATCAACCTCAGCGACGACGACTACCGCTGACGGCGCAGTCACGGCGGCGTGCGGGTATAGACCCCACCGTAGGATGGCTTTTTCAGCCTCGAACACCCAGCCGCCGAACTGATCACCTGACGCCGACAGATCTCGGAGAGACCTAGTGATCGCGACCTCGCAGACCACCCGATCGGCCAGCACCAGGCTGCCGCGCCCGGCCAGGCGCCGCCAGCTCCTCGGCGCCGCCCGTGAGGTGTTCGTCGCACAGGGCTATCACGCGGCGGCGATGGACGAGATCGCCGAGCGGGCCGGCGTCAGCAAGCCGGTGCTGTACCAGCACTTCCCCGGCAAGCTCGACCTCTACCTGGCCCTGCTGGACGAGAGCGTGGCCGAACTGGTCGGCGCCGTTTCCGAAGCGCTGGCCTCGACGACCGACAACGCGCAGCGGGTCCCGGCCACGTTCCGGGCCTTCTTCGACTACGTCAGTGGGGCGGGCGAGGCGTTCCGCCTCGTGTTTGAATCCGACCTCAGCAATGAGCCGGCCGTCCGGGCGCGGCTTGACCGCGCGATGTACGAGTGCGCCGAGATGGTCAGCGAATTCATCCGGTCAGACGCGGGTGTCTCGAACGACGAGGCCGACCTGCTGGGCATGGCCCTGGTCGGGATGGCCCAGGTCAGCTCGCGGTACTGGCTGAGCACCGAGCGCGCCATCGGGAAGGACACGGCCGAGGACATGCTGTCCTTGCTGGCCTGGCGCGGCATTAGCGGCTGGCCGCTGGCCGAGGGCCCGCACGAGTAATCACCCGCACGAGGCAGCCCAGCAAGGCGCAGCCCAGCAAGGCGCGACGGAGGACCCGGTGGAAGTCAAGATCGGCATTCAGATGGGGCCGCGCGAGCTGGTCGTCGAGACCAGCGCATCGGCCGAGGAGATCAAGCGGGCGTTGGCGGCGGCGCTGGCCGACCACACCGTCTTCACGGTCACGGACAAGCGCGGCGGCACGGTCCTGGTCCCGCCGGACAAGATCGCCTACGTGGAACTCGACCAGGCCGAACCCCGCCGGATCGGCTTCGGCTCCTAGTCGTTCAGGCCGAGCGCGGTCATGCGCCGCGCGTGCGCGTCGGTCAGGTCGGCAAACATCCGGCCGATCTCGCCAAGCTGCGCCGTCGACCCGCCGGCGAGCAGCCTGGCCAGCGCCTCCCGCTCGGCGGCGACCCGCTGGGCCTGGCTCAGCGCCTCGCCAACCAGGCGGCGGGCCCACAGGGCCAGCCGGCCGGCCACGGCCGGATCGGCCGCGATGGCCTCGCGGACCCGGGCGATCGCGAACTCCGAGTGCCCGGAGTCGGCCAGCACGGTGAGCACCAGCGTCCTGGTCGGCTGGTCGAGCAGCTGGGCGATCACCCGGTAGAAGTCGGCCGCGATGCCGTCGCCGACATAGGCCTTGACCAGTCCTTCCAGCCAGCTCGAGGGCGCGGTCCTGGCGTGGAAGGCGTCGATCGGCTCGACGAACGGTGCCATCACCTCATGCGGGTCGGCGCCCAGCTCGGTGATCCGCTGGCGCAGGAGCTCGAAGTGACCGAACTGGGCGACCGCCATGCCGGCCAGATCGGCCTTATCGGGCAGCGCCGTCGCCAGCGAGGCGTCGTCAGCCAGCCGGAAAAACGCTACCAGCGACGCATAGGCCAGCACGCCGAGCAATTCGACCACGCCCTCGGCGGTGGGTTCGTGCTGGCTCAACCGCTGGCCTCCGCTCGCCTCACAGAGTGGAGCGTAACAACGCCCGCACCGGTTACCGCGCCTGGCCACCGGCCGGTGTCGGCGGGCATTGCTACACTGAGCTACGACGTCATCGTGGAATGGGACTAGCCCGAGGTGCGTTGAACCTCATAGCGCGGCTCACAGGCCAGTTGGCCTGCGGTATCGCGCCAGGCTCGTCCCGGCGATCGGCCAGATCGGCTCTTGGTTCCGCTGACCGGGCGCGCGTGATAGCACGCCCAGACGTCCCATGGATGAGTCACCCTGCCGTCCTGCGGCAACGAGACTTGACGCGCGTGCGTCAGGTCCGCCGCGGACCACCGATGGAGGCGAAAGCCCTGACTACGCAAGACCTGACAACCGACCTAAGCATTTCCGATGATTTGATCACCGCCGACGCGCACGTTTCTGTCGCCGCCGCGGACGGGACCGTCCTGGAGGCCGACGTGTCGGCCGAGGTCGCCGACATGGTGGCCGCCAGCCCGGCCGGGCAGTCCGTGGCCCCTGGATTCGATGAGTTCGGCATCGCCGAGCCGATCTGCGCGGCCCTGGCCGCCGCGGGCATCACGAAGACGTTCCCGATCCAGGCCCTGACGCTGCCGGTTGCGCTGGACAAGCACGACGTGATCGGCCAGGCCAGGACCGGGACCGGCAAGACCTTCGCGTTCGGGGTCCCGATCCTGCAGCAGCTGATCGGCGCCCCGCGCGACAAGCCCGCCACGCCGCGGGCGCTGGTCGTCGTCCCGACCAGGGAACTGGCTATCCAGGTAGCCGACGACGTGCGCACCGCCGCCGCCCAGACCGAGGTCAACGTGGTCACGCTGTACGGCGGCCGGGCCTACGAGCCGCAGATCGAGGCGCTGGCGACCGTTGACGTGGTCGTCGGCACTCCCGGGCGGCTCCTCGACCTGGCCCGGCAGGGTCAGCTGCACCTGGGCCGCACCGAGGTGCTCGTCCTCGACGAGGCCGACCGGATGCTTGACCTGGGGTTCCTGCCCGACGTCGAGGCGATCCTGCGGCTCACCCCGGCTGGCCGGCAGACCATGCTGTTCTCCGCGACCATGCCGGCCGAGATCGTGACGCTGGCCAGGCGGCACATGAACCGGCCGATGCACATCAGGGCCGAGCATCACGACGAGCCCACCCACGTGCCGACCACCGACCAGCATGTGTTCCGGGCCCACCAGATGGACAAGATCGAGGTGCTCGCCCGCCTGCTCCAGGCCGAGGGCCGGGGGCTGACCATCGTGTTCTGCCGCACCCGGCGGGCCTGCGACAACGTCACCGCCCAGCTGACCGAGCGCGGCTTCGCGGCCGCCGCGGTCCATGGTGACCTGGGCCAGAGCCAGCGGGAGCGGGCCCTGCGGGCGTTCCGCAGCGGCAAGATCGATGTGCTGGTCGCGACCGACGTGGCCGCGCGCGGTCTCGACGTGGACGATGTCACGCACGTCGTCAACAACGAGTGCCCGGAAGACGATAAGGCCTACCTGCACCGGACCGGCCGTACCGGCCGGGCCGGCCGCACTGGCGTCGCCGTGACGTTCGTGGACTGGCAGGACATGGCCCGCTGGAAGCTGATCAGCGACACGCTCGGGCTCGGTCAGCCTGAGCCGCTGGAGACCTACTCGACCTCCGAGCACCTGTTCGCCGCGCTCGGGATCCCGGCCGGGGCCAAGGGTTCGCTGCCCAGGGCCCGGCGCGACCGGGCCGGCCTGGAGGCCGAGGAGCTGGAGGACATCGGCGAGACCGGCAAGGTCCGTTCGCGCCGGTCCGGCGGTCCTGGCGACCGCGGCTCCGCTGGCCGCGGCCCGGGCGAGCGGGGCTCCGGCGAGCGGGGCTCGGGCGAGCGGGGCTCGGGCGAGCGGGGCTCCGGAGACCGTGACGAGCGGCGGACGCCGTCGGCCAGGTCCAGGTCACGTAAGCGCACCCGCGGCGGCTCCCCGGTGCGGCCCGAGGGCTCCGCCACCGGCAGTACCGGCGGCGCCGGTCACGCGCACGCGACGGGCGGACCAGACC
>JBPCKO010000364.1:0-6757 GCA_051004215.1 Streptosporangiaceae bacterium
CGTCTCGGCCGCGCCCACGGCGGCGCGTTCCGGTCCACCCCGGTCGGAGACCACGCGACCATCCTGAACCGGCTGGCCGCGGCCGGCCGGTCCTGGAAGCTGTTCGGCGAGCCGTCCGCGCCGGGCACCACCGCCGGCACGGCCGGCGGGTACGGCTGGGACATCTGCCCGTCCTTCGCCGAATGCCTGTACACCAGGCAGAAGGCCAACAACGTGCAGAGCTCGACCTTCGTCAGGGTCGCCCGGGCCGGAAAGCTGCCGAGCTTCGCCGTGGTCACCCCGGGCGGCAAGGACTCCGCCTTCAGCGAGCACAACGGCTTCTCCATCACCGCGGGCGACGACTGGCTCGGCCAAGTCGCGTCGGCGGTCATGAACGGGCCGCAGTGGCGGTCGACCGCGCTGTTCATCACCTGGGACGACTGCGGCTGCTTCTACGACCAGGTGCGGCCCGGGGTCAACCCCGACGGCACCCCGCAGGGACCGCGCACGCCGCTGATCATCGTCAGCCCGTACGCCAGGGCCCGCTACACGGACACGACAGCGTCGACGTTCGCGGGCCTTCTCGCCTACACCGAGCACACCTTCGGGCTGAAGCCCCTCGGCGTCAACGACAAGTTCGCGTACCCGTTCACCAACGCATTCAACTACCGCCAGAAGCCGTTGCGGCCCGCGCGGATGGTCTACCGGGCCTGGCCGCCAGACGCATACCACGTCAACATGAAGGAAGCCCAGCAGGACACCTAGCCGGGCCGCGCAGTCAAGTAGGAAGCCGCTCAGGCGTATCGACTGAGCGGCTTCCTACTTGATCCTGGCCGCCGGGCCCTCGCCGCGCAGGCCGGCCAGCTCACCCGCGAACAGTCCGGCCATCCGGCCTGGGTGGTACCGGGACCCGGTCCAGGTCGCGGGCCAGCACGACCTCGCCGCCGAACATCGCCTCGGCCTCGCCCTTCATCCGACGTGTGCCGCCATCGTCGTAGCGCTGGGAGAAGTGGGTGAGCACGAGCGTTCTGGCCCGCGACTCGGCCGCGATCCGGCCGGCCTGCCCGGCCGTCAGGTGCCCGTACTCGCGGGCCAGCGACGCATCGGCCTCGGCGAACGTGGACTCGCAGACCAGCAAGTCGGCCCGGTCGGCCAGCGCGAACGCGGCGTCACAGAGCCTGGTGTCCATGACGAACGCGAACCGCTGGCCGGGCCGCGGCTCGCTCACCTCGTCCGCGGTGAGCAGCCGCCCAGAACCGGTGATCAGGCTCCCCTCGCGCTTCAGCCGCCCGACGTCGGGCCCGGTCACCCCGGCGGCGGCCAGCCTTCCGGGCAGCATCCGCCGGCCGTCCGGCTCGGTCAGCCGGTAGCCGTAGGCCGGGACCGTATGCGACAGCCGCCGCGCTTCCAGCCTGACCGACGGCTCGCGGCTGACCAGCCCGTCCGCCTCGACCGGCCGCTCGGCCAGCCTGAGCTGGTCGTCCCGGTACAGCGCGGCGTACCTGAGCCGCTCGAATACCTCGGCGTTCTCGGCCGGATAATGCACCTGGACCAGGTGCGGGACCTGGTCCAGGGTCATCCGCTGAAGCACGCCGGGCACGCCCAGGCAGTGATCACCGTGGAAGTGGGTGATGCAGATCCGGTCGATCTGACTCGCCGTGACCCCGGCGAACTGCATCTGGCGCTGAGTTCCCTCGCCAGGGTCGAACAAGATCCCCCGCCCGTCCCAGCGCAGCACGTAGCCGTTGTGATTGCGGCGGCGGGTCGGCGCCTGGCTGGCCGTGCCGAGGATCACCAGCTCCCGGCTGGACACGGACCCGCCCTACCCGGGCAGGCCGTCGGGGATGTTCATTCCCGGCCGCACCGGGTCCTTCCCGCCGGGCAGCCCCGACGGCGCCTTCCCCCCGAACTCGACCAGCGGCATCCGCTCATGATGCCCGACCAGCCCGCCCCCCGGCTCCTCCTCCCGCTTCTCCCGCCCTGCTCCCGGCGGCCCGGGCCTGCCTGACACCGGCCCTGGCCGCCCGCGCCGCGGTCCCGCGGTAGTTCACTGAGCAGTAGTTCTCGCTTATATAAGTTGCTGTTGATATAGTTGGCGAATGCATGCGTTCGAGGTGCTGGGCGATCCGGTCCGGCGGCGGATTCTCGAGCTGCTCGCCGACGGCGAGCACAGCTCGGGGCAGGTGTGCGCGGTGATCCGGCGCGAGTTCGCGATCACCCAGCCCGCGGTCTCCCAGCACCTGCGGGTGCTCCGCGACGCCGGGTTCGCGACCGTGCGTCCGGCCGGCACCCGCCGCCTGTACGCGCTCAGCCCCGGCCCGCTGCGGGACGTGGACGCCTGGATCGGCCCGTTCCGCCGGTTCTGGGCGCCGCACCTGGACGCGCTCGGCACCGAGATCGCCCGCGGCCAGCGCGAACGCCGGCTGGCCGGCGAGCCGGGACCACCAGCGACCAGGAGCCAGTCATGAGCGAGGTCACCGAGCAGATCAACGGGGTCGAGCGCCAGGTCGGCACCCGCGTGCTCGCCGCGGGTCAGGCGCAGGTGCTGACCATCAGCCAGCGGTACCGCACGGACATCGGCGACCTCTGGGCGGCGTGCACGAACCCGGAGCGGATCGGCCGCTGGTTCCCGCCCGTATCCGGAGACCTCGTCCCGGGCGGCCGGTTCCAGATCGAGGGCAACGCGAGCGGGACGGTTCAGCGCTGCGATCCGCCGAACTGCTTCGCGGCGACCTGGGGGAGTTCGGCGGGGCGGTGACCTGGATCGAGGTGAGGCTGACCGCCGAGGCACGCGGGTGGACCCGGTTCGAGCTTGAACATGTCGGGCCGGCTGATGACCAGCGGTGGGCCGAATTCGGGCCGGGCGCGACCGGCGTCGGGTGGGACATGACGCTGCTCGGGCTGGCCAGGTACCTCCATGGCGGCAGCGCGCCCGCCGGCCAGCAGGCGGCCGCCGCCTGGATGAGCTCGGCCGGGGGCCGGGATTTCATGACGCTTTCGAGCCAGCGGTGGCGGGACGCGGACATCGCGGCCGGCACGGACGAGGCCGCCGCCCGGGCCGCCGCCGGGCGCTGCACCGCCGCCTACACCGGCGGCTCCTCCTAGCCCGCGCCGGCCACCCCGGATTGCCCACCACACCCTCCCGATACGGTCAGGCGTTGCGACAATCCCCTGAGCCCGCCCGCAGCCGCCGCGGAAAACCTTCCGTGATCATGAAACAGCCGCGACCTGCGGGGCGCCGCGGGGCGGGTTAGGGGCCGAGGTCGACGATCGCGGCCACCGGGCCGCCGCCGTCGGGGCCCTGATGGGCCGCCGAAACCGGGACGAACACCGCCGGGTCACCGGTCACGGCGGCCGCCACGCCGCCGACGCAGGACTTGATCTGGCGGTGCCAGTGCACGTCGGAGTCGTCCAGCATCGCGTTCCGGCGGCCCCTGACCTGGCCGTCCTGGCTGGCCTCGCACTTGAGGAACACGTTCACCAGCCGGCCGTCGAGGTCTGACGGGTGCGGCCGGTCCGGCAATTCGAGGCCGGCGTCCCTGATCGCCGCCCAGATCCCGTCGGAGTCCAGGGCGTCGCGCATCACCGATTGGCCGATCCGGTACCGGCCGCCGACCCCGCGGGCGTTGCCGGCCACGACGACCTGGGCCTGGTCCAGCTCCACCCCCGATGAGCAAGAAGCGACCGCGGAGTACAGGTCCCGGCTGTGCAGCACGTCGGCGTCGGCGGGCATCTCGATCTCGCCGAGCGCGACGGCGATGCCCAGCGCGGTGCATCCGTTGGACAGGTCCATCGACTCGTGCGTGTTCTCGGTCCACACGCTCTGGCCGCGCTCCTTGGCGTCCCTGATCGTTCCGATGGTGAGCAGCGGGGTCTTGGTCTGCACGTAATGCACGTCGGCCGGGTCGGTGATGCCCGCGCGCTCCATGGCCGCCTTGACCGCGGCGGCGACCTTGGTGATCATTGCGGTCCGGCCGATGTCCTCGGGCAGCAGCCGCTCGCTCATCGCGAAACCGATGGTCAGCCGCGGCTCGCCGGTCTGCTCGGCCTGGTCGCCCGGCAAGGTGGCGAAGACCGTCGCGTGCGGGCTGATCACCCCGTCGGTACCGCCGGACCAGACGATCGGGATCTGCCTGACCTCGTCGGCCCCGCGGCTGCCCTTCGCCGCGATCACCTCGCGGAAGGCCCGGTCGGCGATGATCCTGGTGTAGTCGTTGACCCCGCCGTTGCCCTCGGTCTTGCCGATCACGGCGATTACCCGGTCGGCCTCGATCTCCCCGTCGTCGATCAGCTTCGCCAGCTCGCTGGCGTCGGACACGCTGTGCAAGGGGACCTTGCGGACTTCGATCGGCTCGGGCACGGCTCGCACCTCCGGGGCTCGCTGACTGGGGACAGGCTGCTCGGGCTCCGCAGCCTCACTCCAGCTCAGTCTGGCGCACCGGTCAGTGTGACCACCGTGCCGGCCCGCCCGGCCAGCGCATCGGTGATCGCGTTCAGGTGCCCGATCACCGCCCGGCCGCCGCCGGCGGCGAACCGGCAGGCGGCGTCGACCTTGGGCCCCATGCTGCCCCGGCCGAATTCGCCGGCGGCCGCCAGCTGGCGCAGCTCGCCGACCCCGACCGCCCGGAGCTCACGCTGCGACGGCGTGCCCCAGCCGGTCATCACGGCCGGCACGTCGGTGGCGATCAGCAGCAGGTCCGCGCCGAGCTGGCGGCCCAGCAGGGCCGCGGTCAGGTCCTTGTCGATCACCGCCTCGACGCCGCGCAGCGTGCCGTCGGCATCGCGGACCACCGGCACGCCGCCGCCGCCCGCGCAGACGACGGTGTACCCGGCGTCCAGCAGCACGCGGGCGGCCGCGGCGTCCAGGCACTCGACCGGCTCGGGCGAGGCCACGATCCGGCGCCAGCCGCGCGCGCCCTGATCCCGCCAGTGCTGGCCGTGGGCGATCAGCCCGGCCGCCTCGTCCTGGCCCAGGTACCGCCCGATCGGCTTGCTCGGCTCGGTGAAGCGCGGATCGTCCGCCCTGACCAGCGTGCGCGAGACCAGCACGGCGGGGCGCCCCGCGGCGACACCCTGGACCGCGAGGGCCGATTCCAGCGCGTTCAGTATCAGCACGCCGATCGTGCCCTGCGTCTGCGCCCCGCACCAGTCCAGCGGCACCGGCGGGACCACGTGCGCGGCCAGCTCGTTCTTCACCAGCAGGTTGCCGACCTGCGGGCCGTTGCCGTGAGTGAGCACGACCTGGGTCCCGGCCGCGATGATGGCGGCGACCTCCGTCATCGCCGCCGCGATCGCCTCCCGCTGGTCATCCGGCCTGGCCCGGCCGTCCGGGCTCGTCATCGCATTGCCGCCAAGGGCGATCAGCACTCGCACCCGACGAACGCTAGCGAACGCCGCCGCCGCCCGCTCGGCCGCGGCGCCAGCCCGCGCGGCCGGGCCCCGCGGTCAGGCTGAGTCTGGCCCGCCCGGATCCCGGTCCAGCCACTCGCGGACCTGCTGGCCGTGCTGGTCGAGCAGGGGCGGCGGCAGGTGCTCGCGCCGCCCGGCTTCCTGCCCGTCCGGCCGGAAGAACCGCAGCGGCGGCCCGGGCAGCTCGACCGGGCCGAGGGCGGCGTGCTCCACCGGCACGACCAGGCCCTGCGACCTGGTCTGCTCCCAGGCGTAGACCTCGGCCAGGTCCCGCACCTTGCCCGCCGGGACACCCAGGCCGGCCAGCGCGGCGAGCACCACGGCGCTGTCCTGGTGTCCGAACGCCACGTCGACGGCGCTGTTGACGGCCGCGTGATCGCGTACCCGGCCGGCATTCAGCGCCCACTCCGGCCGGTCCAGGCCGAAGGCGGGCGCGAACCGCTGCCAGAGCGCATCGCTGCCGACCGCGATCTGCACGAAGCCGTCGGCCGCCCGGTAGAGCCCGTACGGGCAGATCGACGGGTGGTAGTTGCCGCCGGGAGCAGGCACCTCGCCCGCGACCGTGTACCGGGTGCCCTGGAACGCGTGCGCGCCGACGACCGCCGCGAGCAGGCTCGTCCGCACCACCTGGCCGCGGCCGGTCTGATCGCGCTCCCGCAGCGCCGCGACCACGCCGTAGGCGCCGTACATGCCGGCCAGGATGTCCCCGATCGGCACGCCGACCCTGGTCGGCTCGCCAGGACCAGGGCCGGTGACCGACATCAGCCCGCCTTCGCCCTGGGCGATCTGGTCGTAACCCGCCCGGCTGCCCTCGGGGCCGTCGTGACCGAACCCGGTGATCGACAAGATGACCAGGCCGCCGTTGAGCTCGTGCAGCCGCTCGACGCCGAAGCCCAGCCGGTCGAGCACGCCGGGCCGGAAGTTCTCGATCAGCACGTCCGCCCGCCCGACCAGCGCGGTCAGCAGGTCCTGGCCGGCGGCCGACTTCAGGTCGGCGGCGACCGACTCCTTGTTCCGGTTGCAGGACAGGAAGTAGGTCGCGTGCTCGCGCCCGTCCCGGCCGGGCAGGAACGGCGGCCCCCAGCTCCGGCTGTCATCACCGCCCGGGGACTCGACCTTGATTACCCTGGCGCCCAGGTCGCCGAGCATCATCGCGGCGTGCGGGCCGGCCAGGGCCCGGGAGAGGTCGACCACGAGCAGGCCCGCCAGGGGGCCGCCCGGTCCGGGCCCGGCGGAGGCCGGGCCTCCGGGCTGGCCTGCGGTCTCGGCGCGGGCCGCTGGCCCGGTCACAGCCAGTCCACGGCGGCCGCGGCGGCGCCTCCGCACAGTGCGGCGTCGGGGCGCCGGTTTAAGGAGGGCTCTCGGACCC
>JBPCKO010000365.1:0-10254 GCA_051004215.1 Streptosporangiaceae bacterium
CCAATTTCCTGCCATCCGGCGCGTCGGTGGAGAAGGTGACGCTGCTGGCCAGGCTGTTCTGCACCTCCAGCTTGATTCTGGTGCCGCTGGTCGCGGCCCGCCCGGTCGGGCCGCTGACCCCCGCCGACACGTCCGCGCTGGCCGCACTGCAGCGCACGCTGGCCGCCGACCCGCCGGTCGTCAAGATCCTCGACCTCGGCCAGTCCCAGCCCGGGCAGGCCGGATCGGGGCAGGCCAGCCAGTTCCTGATCCTCGTGCACCAGCTCGGCGGCAACTCCAATGCCGCGAGCACGCTGGTCGACGGCCTGCGGACCAGGATCGCCAGGACGCCCCGGCCGGCCGGCCTGCAGGCGCACCTGGCAGGGAGCCTCGCCGTCCAGGTCGACCAGCAGAAGGCCAACGGCAACCAGGGCGGCAAGATCGAGAAGTACTCGTCGCTGCTGATCATCGTGCTGCTCGTGCTGATCTTCCGGTCACTGACGCTCGCCCTGGTCACGCTCGCGCCCGCGCTCTTGTCGGTGGTCATCTCCGGGCCGCTGGTGGCCGAGGCGGCCCAGCACGGCCTCCAGGTCTCGCCGATCGCCCAGTTCCTGATGATCGTCCTGGTACTCGGAGCGGGCACCGACTACGGGCTCTTCCTGGTGTTCCGCGTGCGCGAGCAGCTCCCGCTGGCCGGGCACGACGGTGGGCCAGGGCCGTCGGTCTGGTCGGACCTGCGCCGGGCCAGGGAGCCGGCCAGGCATGCCATCGTCACCTCGATCACGAAGGTCGGGGAGTCGATCACGTTCTCGGCCGCCACGGTCATCGCCGCCGTGCTCACGCTGCTGCTGGCCAGTTTCCCGTTCTACGCCGACCTCGGCGTGCCGTTCGCGATCGCGATCGCGGTCACGCTGCTGGCCGCCCTGACCCTGCTGCCCGCGCTGCTGTCGATCCGGCTGTCCTTGCTCGGGATCAAGCGGACGCTCTTCCAGAAGATGTTCGGCCGGCCCAAGCTGCTGCCGTGGGACATCCAGGGCAGCGGCAAGGGGGGTTTCTGGGGCACCGTCGCCGGGCGGATCGTGCGCCACCCGCTGCCGACGCTGCTGGCCGGCCTGGTCTTCTTCGCCGCGCTCGCGGTCGGCGTGACCGGTTACAAGGCGGCCGGTTTCGGCGGCAGCACCACGGCCCCGGCCGGCACCGACTCGGCCAGCGGCCAGGCCCTGCTGACCAAGTACTTCCCGCAGGCGTCGGCGAACCCGACCGACCTGATCTTCCGGTTCAGCCAGCCGGTGTGGGACAACCCGGCGGCACTCGGCCGCGGCACCGCCGCGCTCCGGGCCAGCCCGCTGTTCAGCCAGGTGACCGGCCCGCTCAACCCGGTCGGGATCACGCTGACGCCGGCCCAGTTCGCGCAGTTGCACGCCGCGCTCGGCTCGCCGAAGAACCTCGCGCCCGCGCCGCCCTCGCGCGGGCCGATCCCGGCCCGCGCCTACCAGCTCTTCCGGGCCGCGGGCAATTACGTCAGCGCGGACGGCCGGACCATCCAGTTCTCGGTCGGACTGCGCGCGGGTGATCCCGGCGGCACCCCGGCGGTGCACGCGATCCCGGACATCCGCGCGGCCACGACCCGGGTCGCCGGACTCATGGGAGCCACGGCATCGGGGGTGGCGGGGGAGGCGCCCGCCCTCTACGACATCAGCACGGTGTCCGGCAACGACCTGAAGAAGATCATCCCGGTCGCGATCCTGGTCATCGGCCTGCTGCTGGCGATCGTCCTGCGCAGCCTGATCGCGCCGATTTACCTGATCGTTTCGGTCGGCATTTCCTACCTGGCCGCCCTCGGGCTGGCCGCGATCTTGTTCATCGACCTGGGCGGGTCCGGCGGCCTGGTGTTCTTCCTGCCCTTCCTGATGTTCATCTTCCTGCTGGCGCTGGGCGAGGACTACAACATCCTGGTCATGACGCGAATCAGGGAGGAAGCTCACAAGCTGCCGCTACGGGAGGCTGTTTCCCGGGCACTCAGCGTCACCGGGACCACGGTCACCTCGGCCGGGCTGGTGCTGGCGGGCTCGTTCCTGGTGCTCGGCTTCGTCTCGGGCAGCAGCTCGGCTCAGATCCGCGACATCGGATTCGCCCTCGCGCTCGGCATCTTGATGGACACCTTCCTGGTCAGGACCCTGCTGGTGCCATCGACGGTGGTGCTGCTCGGCCGCTGGAACTGGTGGCCGTCCACGATCGCGATCGACCAGCCCGATGTCCCGGCCGGCCAGCGGCAGGCCCGCGAGACGGAGGCCGGCCACGTCGGCTGAGGGCAGCGGGCCGCCGGGCCGCGAGGCCGCCGGCTCCGCCGCCGCGCCGCTGATCAGCGTCGTCATCCCGGTGCACGGCGTGCCCGGTTACCTCGGCCCGTGCCTGGACTCGGTGCTGGCCCGCGACCGCGAAGTGGCGCTCGAGGTGATCGCGGTCGACGATGCCTCGCCCGACGGATGCGGGGAGCTGCTGGACCAGCGGGCGGCGGCGGACGGCCGGCTGAGCGTGCTGCACCTGGACACCACGGGCGGCCCGGGCAACGCCAGGAACGCCGGGCTGGCCCGGGCCACCGGCCAGTATGTATGGTTCGTCGACGGCGACGACCTGCTGCCGCCCGGGGCGGTGGCCGCGGTCGCCGCCAGGCTCGAGGCCACCGTGCCTGACCTGCTGCTGATCGACTACGCCGAGCGATATCCGGACGGTAGCACTCGTCCCAGCACCGGCGGCCCGCTGCTGAGCGGAGCGCCAGCTGGCGTTTTTACGCTCGCCGCGGCGCCGCAGCTGGTTGATCTCACCATGACCGCCTGGAGCAGGCTGTTCCGCCGGGACTTCCTGATCGGCCTGGACGAGCCGTTCAGGCCCGGCATTCACGAGGACATCCCGGTGACCAGCGCCGCGCTCTTCGCCGGCCGCCTGGTCGCGCTGGATCGCGTGTGTTACCTGTACCGGCGGTCCAGGCCGGGTTCGTTCATGGCCACGACCAGCGAGCGGCACTGGGCCGTTTTCGGTGCCTACGAGGAGGTGCTGGCCCGGCTGGACGAGCTGGCCGCGGCCGGGGACCCGGTCGCCACGCCCGCGGTCAGGTCCGCGGTCTTCGAGCGGGCCATCGGGCACTATGCCGCGGTCCTGCAGACCACCGGGCCCGGGTTCGGCCCGGTGGGGCGGCCTGGCCTGCTGCCGCGCCGTGACCGCCGCCGGTTCTTCGCGCGGATGCACGCCGACTTCGGCCGCTACGCCCCGCCCGGGTACCAGCCGCCGGCCGGGCCGCGGGGCGCCAAGCTCCGGCTGATCGAGCGGGGCGCGTACTGGCCCTACGAGGTCCTCGAGCCGGTCAACAAATGGCGGGTCAGGGCCCGCCGGATGCTGGCCGGCGCCCGGCCGCGGACGACCGTCTCGTTATCGTTCCGTGATTAACCGTCGATTTCTGGCAGACTTTGCGGGGTTTGGGGAGCGGCTTGCCGGTAACCTCACTTGGGTATCGGCGCTGGCCGGCACGGCGATGATCATCCCGCTGTTCATGCCGTCCCGCTGGCACGGCACTGCGGCCGAGATCGAGGACTATGACGACGACTACGCCGCCACGACCGCGGTCGGCCTGGTCCCCTAGCGATGCGGAGCAACTGAGCGGTGCGGATCATCTGGCTGCGCCGGCCGTCGGCGGACCAGGTCGCCGCGTTCGTCGCCGAGCAGGCGGGCAAGAAACTCAATTACCCCCAGGTCGGCGCGACCCGCGGCCCGCTGCCCGCGGGGTACGCGCACGACCGGCGGTCGGTGGACCTCGGCCCGGACGACGGGGCCAGGTTCGCCAGGGCGGCGGACGCGCTCGCGACCTGGGCGGCCCAGCGTGGCGCGGGCATGAGCGTGTATCCGGCCGACCCGGTGCGCGAGGGGGCCACGTTCGTGATCGTGTTCCGGCTGCCGGTCGGGTTCGTCACCGCCGCGGGCCGGGTCGTCTACGTGATCGACGAGCCGGATCGCCGCGGGTTCGCCTACGGCACCCTGCCCGGGCATCCCGAGCAAGGCGAGGAGGCCTTCATCGTCAGCCGCAGGGACGGCGTGGTGTGGTTCGAGCTGAGCGCCTTTTCCAGGCCGCGACACCCGCTGGCCGTGCTCGGCCGCCCGGCGAGCCGTCGCATGCAGCACCGGGCGACGGCCGGCTACATCGCGGGCCTGCGCAGCGCCCTGACCTAGCCAGGCCCGCCCTCAGTGGTGCGCCGCGGCGAACTGGTGAGCCTCGGTCGACCCGGCCAGCGCCGTCGTCGAGGCGTCCGGATTGATCGCCGAGGCGACCAGGTCGAAGTAGCCGGTGCCGACCTCGCGCTGGTGCCTGGTCGCCGTGTACCCTGCGCCTCGGAAGCGAACTCGGCGTCCTGCAGCCGGACGTAGGCGGTCATGCCCTCGACCGCGTAGCCGCGGGCCAGGCTGAACATCGAGTGGTTGAGCGCGTGGAACCCGGCCAGCGTGATGAACTGGAATTTGTACCCGCCAGCGGCCGCCAGCCAGGCTCGCGGCCCGCTGGGACGGAATGGCCTGGCCCTCGGCCCGCGCGCACTCGCTCATCCTGCTCGCGCTGCCGTCGGGCAGCTTTCCCGGCGTCGACCAGGCCGACGTCTATGCCTTCCTCGACCGGCACGAACGCGACTAAGCGAAGTTCGGCGGGCGCTTCTCGCGCAGGGCGGCCGCCCCTTCGACCAGGTCGGGACCCATGAACGTGAGCATCTCGTAGGCCGCCGACTGGTCGAAGATCGGGCCGGCGCTGCGCAGCCAGCTGTTCAGCGCCCGCTTGGTGAGCCGGATCGCCAGCTGCGACCCGGTCGCGAGGGTGTCCGCGACCCCGAGCGCCTCGTCCAGCACCTGGTCCCGCGGCAGCACCTTGCTGACCAGGCCGATCCGCTCGGCCTCGGTGCCGTCGACCATCTCACCGGTTAGCAGGTGGTAGCGGGCCTTGGCCATGCCGCACAGCAGCGGCCAGATGATCGCCGCATGGTCGCCCGCGGCAGCGCCGAGCTTGACATGACCGTCGCCGAGCCGGGCCTCGGCCGCGCAGATGCTGATGTCGGCGAGCAGCGCGACGACCAGGCCGGCCCCGACCGCGACGCCGTTGATCGCCGAGATGATCGGCTTCTCGCAGTTGGTCATGTTGTAGACCAGGTCGCTCATCTCGCTCAGCATGTGCGCGGTGCGGTCGTAGTCGCCGGCCATCCGCTGCACCATGGCCAGGTCGCCCCCCGCCGAGAACGCCTTGCCCGCGCCGGTTATCACCGCGACCCTGGTCTCGTCGTCGCGGGAGATGTCGGTCCACACCCGGGCCAGCTGGCCGTGCATCTCCTCGTCGGCCGCGTTAAACACCTCGGGCCGGTTCATCGTGACCAGCAGCACCCCGTGATCGCGGCGCTCGAACGTCAGATGGTGGTAGCTGCCGTAGTCCATGCGCAGAATGATGGCATGCCAGACGTCACGCCTCCCGGGCGGCTGATCGGCTCGGGCCGGGCCGCCGACGTGTACGACATTGGCGGCGGCCGGGTGCTGCGGCGGTACCGGATCCGGTCCGACACCGGGCCGGAGGCCCGCATCATGACCTACCTGCGCCGGTCCGGCTTCCCCGTGCCCGAGGTGTTCGACGCCGACGGCCCTGACCTGGTGCTGGCCAGGCTGGCCGGACCGGACATGCTCGCGGATCTCGGGCGGCGGCCCTGGCGGGTGACCGAGCGGGCCCGGATCCTCGCCGGGCTGCACGACCGCCTGCACGAGCTCGCGGCGCCGGACTGGCTGACGCCGCTCCCGGAGGCTGCCGGGGACCGGGTCCTGCACATGGACCTGCATCCCGGCAACGTGATGCTGACCGGAGCGGGCCCGGTCGTCATCGACTGGTCAAGCGCGGCGGCCGGGCCGCCGGGGGCGGACACCGCGATGGCCGCGCTGATCATGAGGACCTCGCAGGTCGATGACCTGCCGGCGCCGGTCCGGCTGGCCACCGCGGTCCTGCGGCGCACGTTCATCCGCCGCTTCGAGTCCGGCGTGACCGCGGATTCCGCGCCGCACGTAGCCGAGGTCGCGCGCCTGCGCCTGCGCGACCCGAACGTCCGCCCGGCCGAGGCGGCCCGGCTGCGCGACATCCTCGCCGAATCGTGACGGTCAGCCCGGTGCGCGCCGCCTCCAGCAGAACTACTCTTGAGTAACTTAGGGATCCGCGGCGAGGAGGGCTTCGATGGGCGACGGCGAACAGGACGGCGGCGGCTTCTCCCTCGACCTGCCCGACGACGTGCGGGCCATGCGCGACTGGGTGCACGAGTTCGCCCGCGACGTGATGCGCCCGGCCGCCGCGGAGTGGGACGAGCGCGAGGAGACGCCCTGGCCGATCCTGGCCGAGGCGGCCAAGATCGGCCTGTACTCGCTCGACTTCTTCGGCGGCCAGTGGTTCGAGCCGACCGGCCTCGGCACCCCGGTCGCCTTCGAGGAACTGTTCTGGGGCGACGCGGGCATCGGCCTGGCCCTGACCGGCAGTTGCCTGGCCGCGGTGGCGGTCAGCGGGCAGGGCACCCCCGAGCAGGTCGGCGAGTGGGTACCGCAGATGTTCGGCGGTCCCGGCGACGTCAAGCTGGGCGCGTTCTGCTCGTCCGAGCCCGAGGCCGGCAGCGACGTCGGGGCGATCAGGACCCGGGCCGTCTACGATCAGGCCGCCGGCGAGTGGGTGCTGAACGGCACCAAGTCGTGGGCCACCAACGGCGGCATCGCCGACGTGCACGTGGTCGTCGCGTCGGTCGACCCGGCACTGGGCAGCCGCGGGCAGGCCAGCTTCATCGTCCCGCCCGGGACCAGGGGGCTGTCCCAGGGGCAGAAGTTCCGCAAGCACGGGGTCCGGGCCTCGCACACGGCCGAGGTCGTGCTGGCGGACGTGCGGGTGCCCGGGCGGTGCCTGGTCGGTGGCAAGGAGCGGCTGGATGCCCGGCTGGCCAGGCTGGCGGGCGGGCAGAAGGGCGGCGAGCAGGCCGCGATGAAGACGTTCGAGGCTTCCCGGCCCACCGTGGCGGCGATGGCGGTCGGAGTGGCCAGGGCCGGGCTCGAGTACGCCAGGGATTACGCGGTCCAGCGGACGCAGTTCGGCCAGCCGATCGGACAGAACCAGGGCGTCGCGTTCATGCTCGCCGACATGCAGGCCTCGGTCGACGCGGCCCGCCTGCTGACCTGGCGGGCGGCCTGGATGGCCAGGCACGGCCGCACGTTCACCCATGCCGAGGGCTCGATCTCCAAGCTGGTCGCAGGGGAGACGGCCGTCCGGGTGACCGAGCAGGCCATCCAGATCCTGGGCGGGAACGGCTACACCAGGGCGTACCCGGTCGAGCGGATGCACCGGGACGCGAAGATCTTCACGATCTTCGAGGGCACCTCGGAGATCCAGCGGATGATCATCGGAAGGGCCGTGACCGGGCTGAATGTGCGCTAGCCAGGCCGGGCGGCTTGACCGGGCCGGATAATCGCCGTGTGACCAGCGACGAACGATGAGGTAACCGGATATGAAGACCCCGATTTGCGGCCTGCTGGGCATCGACCTGCCGCTGCTGGCGTTCAGTCACTGCCGGGACGTGGTCGCGGCGGTCACCAACGCGGGCGGGTTCGGCGTGCTCGGCGCGTCCATGCACACGCCCGAGCAGCTCGAGCACGAGCTCGCCTGGATCGACGATCAGGTGGGCGGCCGCCCGTACGGCGCCGACATCCTGGTCCCCGAGAAGTTCGCCGGCCAGGGGGAGGGCCTGGACGCGGCCGCGATCCACGCGATGATCGGCCAGCCCCAGCGCGACTTCGTGGACCGGTTGCTGACCTCGCACGGGATCCCGGCCGGTGGCCCGGGCGGCCCGCCCCGGCGGCCGACCACGGTGTCGATCAGTGACGAGGCCGGCGAGCAGTTGCTGGACGTGGCGTTCCGGCATCCGATCAAGCTGATCGCGAGCGCGCTCGGCCCGCCGCCGGCCTTCATGATCGAGCGGGCCCGCGCGGCCGGGGTGCCGATCGCGGCTCTGGTCGGGGCCAGGGAGCACGCGATCAGGCAAGTCAACGCGGGCGTCGACATCCTGGTCGCGGCCGGGACCGAGGCGGGCGGCCACTGCGGCGAGGTCACCACGATGGTGCTGGTGCCCGAGGTGATCGAGGCGATCAAGCCGATCCGCGAGGTGCCCGTGCTGGCGGCCGGGGGCATCGTCACCGGCCGCCAGATGGCCGCCGCGATCGCGCTCGGGGCGGCCGGGGCCTGGACCGGCTCGGTCTGGCTGACCACCGAGGAGGCCGAAACCGCGCCGTACACCAAGCAGAAGATGCTCGCGGCGACCGCGCGCGACACGGTCAGGTCGCGCAGCCGCACCGGCAAGCCATCCCGGCAGCTGCGGTCCGACTGGACCGAGGCCTGGGAGGGCGAGGGCAGCCCGGGCGCGCTGCCGATGCCGCTGCAGTCACTGCTGAGCGAGCCGGTGATGCGCCGGATCGACGCCCTCGCCGAGCAGGGGAACGCCGGCGCCCGGCAACTCGCCACCTACTGGGTCGGCCAGGGCGTCGGGCTGATGAACAAGCCGACCACCGTCCGCGACGTGATCTACGAGATGGTCTCGGACTTCGCCGAGGCGGCCGACCGGCTGGCCGCCGCGGTCACCGGCTGACGGCCTTCGCGAGAGTTATTTCCGGCCCGCAGCGGAACTACCCGCCCCCGCGATGCTTGCCATTACCTGTCTCGTTGCCGTAGATAAAGACAACGGCCAGGCGCGAACGGGAATCGCGAACGGGGGCGCCCGTTTTCCGGCCCCCGCGGACCTGCGGCCCGGCATCCGGGCGCGGGGCGGGCGGGAGCGCTGTGATAGCCCATTTCTTCGGCGGCAGAAAGGTCACCGCGAGCCGGACCGCGCCCGCGCCCGACCGCCCAGATTCCGGCGGCCCAGATTCCGGCGGCACCGGGCCAGAAAGCACCGAGCCCGGTCCTGGCCGACCGGCATCCGCTGGCTGGGCCGCGCGGGCCTGGCCGCCTGCGACCGGCAGCCGGTGGGCCGCCGGGACCTGGCTCGGCGTGCTCGCCGCGGCCTGGATCATCAAGGGCCAGATCAGCGCGATCGTCGGCGAGGTGACCCCGACGGGCCAGTACCCGGTCGCCGCGGTGACCGGGATCGGCCAGCTCGGCAGCCTGACAACACCGCCGCACGCCGCGCTGGCGGCCTGGGACGCCGCGACCAAGAACTCCCCGCCCTGGCGTCCTGGCTGGGCTGGTACCTGGCCGCGGACGCGCTGTTCATCGGGGCCGGATTGATGCTCGGAATCACCTTGCTCTCGGGCCAGCCGCCTCGTTCGGCCGGCCGGCGCCTGCTGTACGCGGTCTGCGTGGCCTACGCCGTCGAGGCCGCCCTGGCCGCGGTCACCCTGGGCCTGTCCCGCGCGGCCAGGTCAGGAAACGGCGTTCCGCAGGCGATGGCGTGGCCCTTGCACCTCGGTACCGAGCTGAAATGGCTCACCGTGCTGGCCCTGCTTGGCTGGCTCGTCCTCCAGCTGCACGCCAGTCATCAGTACTACCGGGCCCGCCTGCCCGGGCCCGAGGACGTTCCGCGCCGCGGTGACGGTTACCGGAAGCTGCGCCGGGTCGGCCACGCGCTCCAGATTCAGCGTTTCTCCCTCGTCGTGCTGGGGCTGCTCGCCGTCATGGCGATCGCGCCGCCGCTGAACGGCACCCTCGAACAGATGCCGGACATGCAGCGCGCCTGGTTCAACCTGGGTTCCTTCCTCGGCGTCCCCCAGCTGGCCTTCGCCGCCCTGGCCCAGGTCCTGCTGGCGATGATGCTGTGGTCGCTCGGCCAGATGCGGGCCAGGCGGGCCGTCGCCAAGTTCACCGACGCCGACGATCCGCGCCATCGGCCGGCCACCGGAGTGTGGGCGGCCGCCGCCGTGGGGCTCGCCGTCGCCGCGGCGGCGGCCCGGCTGACCGGCGCGGCCAGGGTCTCGGCCGGCCGGGTGGCCGCTTGCTGCGTGATCCTGCTGCTGGTCGCGGGTGTCTCGGCTGCGATCGGGAAATGGCGGCCCGGGCTGGCCGAGCCGGACCGGCCGGTGCGCCCGGTCCATCCCCGGGACGCCGCCGAGATTCTCCGGCTCGCCGCCATCACCTGCGACACGCTCGCGGTCGCGGTGATCGCGATCACCGCCCTCGGCGTAGTGCGATCTTCTACCGCCCCGGCCCTGTTCAGCACAAGCGTGGCCGGCCCGCTCGCTTTCCCCCCC
>JBPCKO010000366.1:0-3929 GCA_051004215.1 Streptosporangiaceae bacterium
GCTTGGGTTGGGGTGGGTGTGTTTGTGGGGTTGGTTGTAGGCTCGTGTCGTTTCGGGTTGGGGTCTTGTTGGCGTTGTTCCTTGGCGCCCCCCCCCCCCCCGGGTCCGGTCGGCCCGACGCTGGCCGCCCGCCGGGATGCGGTCTTCGGGCCGGCCATGGAGCCGCTCAGCTACGCCGAGCCCATTGAGCTGGCCAGCGCCCGCGGCGTCTGGATGACCGGCGCCGACGGCCGCCGCTACCTGGACATGTACAACAACGTGCCGTGCGTCGGGCACGGCCATCCCCGGGTCGCCGCCGCGGTCGCCCGGCAGTGGCGGGTGCTCAACACCAACCTGCGCTACCTGCATGCCTCGGCCGTGCGGCTGGCCGAGCGGCTGACCGCGACGTGCCCGGACGGCCTGGACACGGTGCTGTTCGTGAACTCCGGCTCCGAGGCCAACGACCTGGCCTGGCGGCTGGCCCGGCATTACACCGGCCATGACGGCGGGGTCTGCACCGCGTTCGCCTATCACGGGATGACCGCCGCGACCGCGGACCTCTCGCCCGAGGTACTGCCCGGCGCCCGCCCGCCGCCGCACATCGCGACCTGGACCCCGCCCGACACCTTGCGCGGCCTGCACCTGGACACCGGGGGGTTCACCGCCGCGCTCGGCCGGCTGGCCGGGCGCGGCCTGGCTCCGGCCGCGGTCATCCTGGACGGCGTGCTGCAGAGCGACGGCGTCTACGACCTGGATCCGGCCTACGTCCGGGAACTGTTCCGGCTGACCCGGCAGGCAGGCGGCCTGTGGATCGCCGATGAGGTCCAGGGCGGGCACGGCCGCACCGGCGATGCGATGTGGTCATTCCAGCGGTTCGGCATCGTCCCCGACTTCGTCACCCTGGGCAAGCCGATGGGGAACGGGCAGCCGGTCGGCGCGGTCATCACCCGCCGGGAACTGGCCGAGCGCTTCGGCCGGGACACCGTGTTCTTCTCCACCTTCGGCGGGAACCAGGTGTCCATGGCGGCCTCGCACGCGGTCCTGGACGTGCTGGCCGACGAGCGGCTGCTCCCCCGCGCGCAATCGGCCGGCGCGCGCCTGCGGGACGCGGTCCGCGCCGCGACCGCGGACTGCGGCCTCGTCGGCGACGTCCGCGGCATCGGGCTGGCCAACGGCATCGAGATCGTGGCCGACCGGGCCGGCTTGCGACCCGACGGCGCGGCGGCCCGGCGGGTCAAGGAGGCGCTGCGCCACCACGGCGTCCTGGTCGGCAGCACCGCCCCGGCCGGGAACGTGCTGAAGGTCAGGCCGCCGCTGGCCTTCACCGAAGACCTCATCCCCGTTTTCGTACGCGCCCTGACGACCGCGCTGGCCCAGGCGGGCGCGGAGGCATCGTGACGAGCGGAGAGCAGGACGAGTTCGCGGCCGGCCCGGCCGGGGGCCGGGTCTTCGCCGCGGAGCGCACCGTCCGCAGCACCGACGCCGCGCCGGACGGCCGGCTCCGCCTCGACGGCCTGGCCAGGTTCCTGCAGGACGCGGCCGAAGACGACGTGCACGACTCCGGCTGGGACGAGGGACTGGCCTGGCTGGTGCGCCGGTGCGTGCTCCGGCTGCGCGGCTACCCGCGGCTGGGCGAGACGGTCCGGCTGCGCACGTTCTGCTCGGCCCTCGGGCCGCGGTGGGCGCAGCGCACGACCACGGTGTCGGCCGGCGATCGCGACCTGATCCAGGCCAGCGCGGTGTGGGTCGCGGTGAGCCGGGACACCGGGGCGACCGCGCCCCTGGGGCCGGGATTCCGGGACGTCTACGGCCCGTCAGCGGCCGGGCGCACGGTGTCCGCCCGGCTGTTCCACCCCGGGCCGGCCCCGGACCGCCGCGGCCGGCCGTGGGCGCTGCGCTCGGCCGACTTCGACACCGCCGGGCACGTCAACAACTCGGTGCACTGGGCGGCCGTCGAGGACGCGCTGGCCGGGGCGGGCTGGCGGCCGGCCTACGCCGAGATCGAGTACCCGCGCCCGCTGCGGCCCGGATGCGAGCCCGCCCTGGTCGCGGACCGCACCGACGATCGGCTCCAGGCCTGGCTGACCGACGGGCCCGTCGTGCTCGCCTCGGCCCGGCTGACGGCGGCCAGGAAGTAAAGCTCATCCGGGTGATAGCGGTAGCGGCCCGCGAACCCGGTCAGCACCGCGGCCACGACGACGGCCGGGCCGCCGGCGAGTAACCAGGCGAATCCTGGCAACCCGGCCCGGGAGCTCGCTTCGCCGTCCGGCCGCGAGGTAGGGCCGGCCAGGTTCACGCCATCATGATGACCGAGTCCGGCCAGCACGGGCAATCACGTCGGCGGGCCGTCACGATCGGCACCCGGCGAGTGGCCAGCATCAGCGGGAGCCCGGTGCAGGGTACTTGCGCCTCTTAATGCGGCCCGATCTCGCCCGCGGCCCGCCGGCCGCTGCGCACGGCCCCCTCCATGAAGCCCTGGAACTCCTGCTCGGTGTGCTCACCGCAGAAGTGCGCGCGGCCTTCGGTCACGCCCTCGTAGCCGGCGAAACGTGTGTACTGGCCGGTACGCCAGTACGACCAGGCCCCGAGGATGTGCGGGTCGAGCAGGCCGATGTTGTAGTAGGCCTTGCCGTTCCAGGCCGCGGTGACCCCCGGCAGGACCGGCTCGATCGAGCGCAGGTAGTCGGCCGCCATCGCGGCCGGGGCGCGACCTTCGTCGTGCCCGAACCTCAGCCCGTACCGCCCGGCCAGGTCCCGGACCGCCTGGCCGGCCGGGAAGGCCAGCAGCAGCGCGTCCGGCGAGGCATAGCCCTGCCGCTGGTAGTTCAGCTCCCAGCCCGAGCTGGCCCGCCGGTCGGTAAAGAAGTTGCCGGTGTAACCGCGCCCCGTCCACGGCCGGCCGGACGTCTGCACGATGATCTTGCTGTTGGTGCCGTAACCGAGCTCGCGGATCGCGGTCAGCTTGAGCCGCGACAGCCCGGCCCGGCCCAGATCGACGTGGCGCAGGGTGGAGAACGGCAGCGCGAAGACGAACCGGTCCGCGGTCACCTCGCGCGTCTGCCCGTCGCAGCTGAACGTGCCGGTCAGCGAGCCGTCGTGGCGGCGCCGGACCGCGACCAGGCGATGGCCGTACCGGACCGTGCCGGCCGGAAGCTGGCCGAGCATCCCGGTGATGACCTGGTCGTTGCCGCCGGTGATGTGCCAGCGCTCGTCGGTACCGGCCAGGACCGGGGAGTTCCGCGGCTGGTAGCCAGGGCCGCCGGCGCTGTCGTCGTAGCCGAGCAACATGGTCAGGTTCAGCGCGGACTGCCCGGACGGGTCGCCCCCGAATTCGTCCAGCACGTCCTGCAGGCACAGCTGCCCGAAGTCGGTCGCGGCGCCGCCGGGCAGGTGGGCCTGCATCCACTCCGGCACGCTCATCTCATCCCAGCGGCGCCCGGCCGCGCTGTGCCGGTCATACGTCTGCGGCCAGGGCACGGTCCGCACCGCGCGGTGGAATGCCCGCCAGCAGGTCGCCTTCCAGTCCGCGTTCAGCGCGGCCTGGGTGTAGCGGCGCCCGCGGAACCAGTAGGTGTCAGCGGTGTGCGCCGGGTACCTGGACGTGTCGTCCAGGCCCAGGCTGAAGTGCCGGACCAGATCGAGCATCGCGCTGTGCTCGGAGGAGATGAACTCGCCGTGCATCTCGGCGATCTGGCCGCCGGAGAAGAACCCGCGCAGCGTCTCGATCCGCCCGCCAGGATGGTCGTCCCACTCGTAGACCGCGCTGCGCCAGCCATGCCGCCGGTACAGCAGATGGGCGCAGCGGATCCCGGCTGCCCCCGCTCCGACGATCACGATCCGCGGCTGGCCGGGCCGGCTGGCGGCCTGCGCCTGGCTGACCCGCGATCCGGTGACCGCCGCCGCGGCCGCGGCGGACCCGGCCGCACCGGCGCCGCGCAGCAGGTCCCGGC
>JBPCKO010000367.1:0-4145 GCA_051004215.1 Streptosporangiaceae bacterium
CCATGGTGCAGGCACCATGTCGTCGACTGAGATCGGCGGCTGCCAGCCCATCGCGACGACCGGGGGGGCGACCAGCGGGCCCCGGCCCCCCCCGGGGGCGGGCCGGTGCGACCGGGCCGCGGCCACGCGGTCGGCCAGGCGGGGCCAGGGCGAGCCGTCCCCGGCCCGGACGCGACCGCCGGCCAGGGCCGGGCGCAAAGACGCCCGTCGCCAGGGCGCACCCAGGACGATCAGCGCGGGCGCGACGACGGCGAGCACGGCGAACTGCAGGGCCTGGGCAAACACGAACCGCGTGGCCGCCGTCCCGGCCGGCGGGACGAGTACCGCGACGGCCAGGACCGCGCCCGCCAGCGCCAGCCACGGCCGCAGCCGCCGGACCTGGTTGATCATCTCCTCCTCCTCGCCCGACCGTCCTACGCCACCCCGGGCCGCCCGTCAAGTAGCCCGGCCACCTGTCCGCGATCGCCGGAGACGGCAAGATGGGGGCATGGACCTTCCCGTGATGCCGCCGGTCGCCCCGATGCTGGCCAAGTCGGTCGCCTCGATCCCCGGCGGGGCGATGAGCTACGAGCCGAAATGGGACGGCTTCCGCTCGGTGATCTTCCGTGACGGCGACGAGGTCGAGATCGGCAGCCGCAACGAGCGCCCGATGACCAGGTACTTCCCTGAGATAGTGGCGGCCGTGCGGGCGAGCCTGCCGGAACGGTCGGTGATCGACGGGGAGATCGTCATCCCGGACGGGCAAGGCCGGTGCCTGGACTTCGAGGCCCTGCTGCAGCGCATCCATCCGGCCGACAGCCGGGTGCGGCTGCTCGCCGAGCAGACGCCGGCCGCGTTCGTGGCGTTCGACCTGCTCGCCCTGGACGGGACCGACTACACCGGGGAGCCGTTCTCGGCCCGGCGCGACGCGCTGGCGGGCGCGCTGGCCCAGGCCGCGCCGCCGGTCTACCTGACCCCGGCGACCAGCGACGCCGGGCTCGCCGAGGTGTGGTTCAGCCAGTTCGAGGGGGCCGGCCTGGACGGCATCGTGGCCAAGCCGCTCGACGGCACCTACCAGCCGGACAAGCGGGTCATGTTCAAGATCAAGCACGAGCGGACCGCCGACTGCGTCGTCGCGGGCTACCGGGTGCACAAGAGCGGTCCTGACGCGGTCGGCTCGCTGCTGCTCGGGCTGTACAACACCGACGGCAAGCTGGCCAGCATCGGCGTCATCGGCGCGTTCCCGATGGCGACCCGCAAGACGCTCTTCACCGAGCTGGCCCCGCTGGTCACGACCTTCGACGGGCACCCGTGGAACTGGGCCGCGCAGCAGTCGCCGGGTACCAGGCACCCGCGCGAGGCCGAGGGCAGCCGGTGGAACTCGGGCAAGGACCTGTCGTTCGTCCCGCTGCGCCCCGAGCGGGTGGTCGAAGTCCGCTATGACCACATGGAAGGCACCAGGTTCCGGCATACGGCGCAATTCGTGCGGTGGCGGCCAGACCGGGACCCCCGCTCGTGCGAGTTCGGACAGCTCGACGAGCCGGTCAGCTTTAACCTCGCCGACATCCTGGCGGGCTGAGCGGCTGAGCGGGCTGAGCCGGGCGGCGGCTTCCTGGCCTGGTAGCGGCGGACCACGGCTAGTGTTTCTGCCGTGACGAGACGTTCGGGGCGACCCGTAGCCCGCGCCGCGGGCGCCGCGGCCATCGCCGGCCTGCTCGCGCTGGCCGGCTGCTCGTCGTCGGGGTCGGGCGGCAGCCGCCCGTCGCCCAGCGCTTCCGGCACGCACCAGGCCAGCGACCCGTCGCCGAGCCCGACCCGCCCGGCCGGGCCGGCCGCCGGGCTCGGTCAGCTCGGCAAGTTCCGGACCGCCCGGTACAAGATCTGGTTCACCGAGCCCGCGCACACCGGCCCGACCGGGGAGCACCTCGGCCCGCGCAGGCTGCTGACCGTGATCAGGTACCCGCGCGCCGCCTCGCCGCCCGGCACCCGCCGGCCGGCCAGGGGGCCGCTGCCGCTGATCGTATTCGGCCCCGGCTTCCAGCAGTGCGACGCCCCGTACGCCGACTTGCTGACGGCCTGGGCCAGCGCCGGCTACGTCGTCGCCGCGGTGAACTTCCCCGAGTCCGACTGCCTGACCGGATCGGCGGCGACCGAGTCCGACATGGTGAACCAGCCCCGTGACATGTCCTATGTCATCACCGCGATGCTGGCTCTCAGCGCCGCCCGGCACGGATTCTTCGCCGGAGCGCTGAGCCGCCGCGAGATCGCGGTCAGCGGCCAGTCCGACGGCGGCGACACCGTCGCCGCCCTCGGCGCGAACACCTGCTGTACCGACCGCCGCGTGGCCGCGGTCGCGGTGCTGTCCGGCGCCCAGTGGCCGCCGATGCCGGGCCGGTTCTTCTCCCGGCGGCCCGCTCCGATGCTGTTCGCCCAGGGCAGCGCGGACACCGTCAACCTGCCGGGCTGCAGCGCGGCGATGTACCGCGCCGATCCCGCGCCCGACCGGTTCTACCTTGACCTGCTGGGCGCCGATCACCTGAAGCCGTACTGGGGGGTCACCCGGTACGAGCGGATCGTGGCCGGGGTCAGCGTGGCGTTCTTCGACCGCTTCGTACTCGGCCGGCCGGCGGCCGGGCCGGCCATGCGGCGGCACGGCGACGTGGCCGGGTTGGCGGAGCTGCTGCGCCACGGCCAGGGCGACCTGCCCGCCGGGCCCTGTGTTACCTGAGAACGGCCGACAGAAACCGGAGAAAGGACACCCCATGCAGCCGATGCCCGAGGACTGGGACCGCGCCGTCGCCGTCGTGGCCCACCCCGATGACCTGGAGTACGGGGCGGCCTCGGCGGTCGCCCGCTGGACCGGCCAGGGCAAGCAGGTCAGCTACCTGCTGGCGACCAGGGGCGAGGCGGGCATCACGGGCATGCCGCCGGAGCGGACCGCGCCGCTGCGGATCGAGGAGGAACAGCGCAGCGCGGCGGTCGTCGGCGTCACCCAGGTCGATTTCCTGGACCACGCCGACGGGGTGATCGAGTACGGGCTGCCGCTGCGCCGGGACCTGGCGGCGGCGTTCCGGCGGCTGCGGCCCGACGTCGTGATCACCCTCAGCTTCGACCTGAGCTGGGGCGAGGACGGCCCGGTCAACCACGCCGATCACCGGGCGGTCGACCTGAGCTGGGGCGAGGACGGCCCGGTCAACCACGCCGATCACCGGGCGGTCGGGCTGGCGGTGCTGGATGCCTGCCGGGACGCCACCAACGAGTGGGTCTTCCCCGACGCCGGACCGGTCTGCCCGCCGATCTCGGCCGCTTACGTGATCAGCAGCGGCGAGCCGACACACTTCGTCGACGTGACCGGGACCATCGATCTCGGCGTCGCCTCCCTGCGCGAGCACCGCGCCTACATCGAGGGCCTGGGCCGGGACTTCGATCCCGACGAGTTCCTGCGCAACATGGCCGGCTTCGTCGGCCTCGGAGCCGGCTGCGACTACGCGGTCGGCATGCACCGCTACCCGATAGGCTGATCGCTGGCCCGCGGGGTAAGACAGGTCCGGTGAGCGCCGCCTCGCGGACCGAGAAGCTCGCCGTGTACGCGGCCGGCCTGGTACAAGGGATCACGCTGGTCACCTTCCCGGCCGCCAGCACCATCTTCACCTCGCGGTCCGGGTACGGGCTGTCCGCGGCCCAGTACGGCGGGATGTTCGTGCCCCAGGTCGTGGCGGCGATCCTGGCCTCGCTGGGCGGTGCGAGGCTGGCCGGCCGGGCCGGGTGGAAAGTGGTCTACCTCGCCGGCCTGACGGCCAACCTGGCCTCGATGGCCCTGCTCATCGGCAGCCGGTTCGCCGAATCCGGCTCCAGCGCGGCCTATCCGATGCTGCTCGCGGCGACGGCCTGCCTGGGCCTCGGTTTCGGGCTCACGGTGCCGGCGGTGAACACATTCACGGCCGAGTTTCACCCCGGCACCGTCGACCGCTCGATCCTCACGCTGAACGCGCTGCTCGGCCTGGGCACGGCCCTGGCGCCCGTGTTCGTCGCTCTCTTCACCGGGCTCGGCGTGTGGGTGGGGATGCCGGTCCTGGCCGCGATCTTGCTGCTGGCGCTGCTCGCGGTCAGCCTGCGGCTGCCGCTGCGGGGTCCCGCGGCAGCGTCCCGGCCGGCCGGCCCCGGAG
>JBPCKO010000368.1:0-6684 GCA_051004215.1 Streptosporangiaceae bacterium
ACGGCTGCCCGCCGCATCCGCGGCCGGGGCCGGCGGGTTCCTGTCCAAGGAAACGTTGTTCCTCGACGTGCTCGCCGCAACCAGGAACCCCCGGCCCGGCACGGTGCTGATCGAGGGCGAGGTGCCGCACGACCTGCTGCGGGACCGGGCTGACCCGGCAGCGCCGCCGGCCGGGCTACGGGCCGCCGGGTCGCGGGCGGCCGGACCACGGGCCGCCCAACTACGGGCCGCCGAACCACGGGCCGCCGAACCACGGGCCGCCGGGCCGCCGGCGCCCGAGGAACCCGGGCTGACGGCGCGGGAGGGCGAGGTCCTCACGCTGATGGGCCAGGGGCTGGATCCGGCCGCGATCGCCGAGCGGCTGGTGGTCAGCGTGTACACGGCCCGCGGGCACGTCAAGAACGTGATGATGAAGCTCGGAGCTCACACCCAGCTCGAAACGGTCGTGGTCGCGACGCGGCTGGGCCTGCTCGCCCCGGGCCGGGGGCCTGATGGACCGATATCCTTACCGGGCATGGCGGTCATGACTGGATAAGTCATCCGCGGCGGGCCGCCATCCGGGCCGGGAAACAGACCATCTGAGGGTCGCCACGCACCAACCGTGTACGTATGGTCGCTGTGTGCGATCGTAAGAGGCGGAGTTCAGGCAGCGCGTGGTGTCCGGGCATTTTGGGGGGCTTGCGGCACCCGCTCACAGGCCGGCCGCCGACTGCGGCGGGCCAGGGATGGCTGGCGCTTGACGGGCCCGATGCGCGGCTGTGGCCGCGCCGGGTCACCGCGCGCCGGCCTGCCGGGCGGTACGGGGGTACGCCCGGGCCCTGGCTCGCCACCATCTTCAGCCGCTCTGGATCGTGAGCGCTCTCGGCCGCCGGGGCTCGAACCGCCGTCGCGCCTACTCCTCCGCCGCGAGGACCTTGCGCGGGTGGCTGCCGTTCACATATCCCACGAACGGCGGATAGATGTTGTACCCGAGCAGTTCGGCCAGGCGTTCCGGCAACTCGCGGACGGTGCTGCGCGGGACGGCGAGGCTGTGGTTCTCTTGCTGGCGCAGCCAGGCCGCCGCGTACTCCAGGATCACCCCGAGCCTCGGCCGCCGGGTCGTGTTGGCTCCGCCGCCGTGCCACAAGCTGCCCAGATAGAACATCGCCGACCCGGGCGCCATCTCGGCCACGCTGACCTGGTCGCCGGCCGACGGCTGACGGCCGGGCTCCCAGTGGTGGCTGCCCGGGATGAAGCGCGTCGCGCCATTCGCCTCGGTGAATTCGTCCAGCGGCCACATCGTGTTCACGACCACCGGCGGATGCGGCGGCGGGATCGGATAGATCATGTCGTCGGTGTGCAGCACCTGGGCCTGCTCCCCTGGCCCGATCCTGATCCCCACGGGCGCGCTGAGCTGATAGTGCCCGAGGACCCGGTCGAGCGCGTCCAGCAGCAGCGGGTGGATCGCCGCCTCGTCCAAGGTCCTGGTCTTGGCGAACAAGGCGTAGACGCGCTGGGTCGAGTACCCCTCGAAGGAGTTCCGGCCCGTGCGCGTTGCCTCCAGGACCCGGCCGAGGTCCGCCCGGGCCGCCTCGACGCTCGCGCCGGTCATCATCCCGGCGACGACCACGTAGCCGTCGTCGCTCAGCCGCTGCGCGATCTCCTCGCCCGAGGTGCTGGCCGCCGGGACCGGCGCGGTCATCGCGGCCGCCCGCGTGAGCGGACCGCCCCGGCCGCCCGCCAGGACAGCACCGACCACCGGGACAGGCCGGACAGCGCCGACAGCACGCAGCCGAACGAGCCGGCCGACAAGACCGAGCCGAACGAGGCGGCCGAGCCGATGGACAGGATCGAGCCGGCCGAGCCGACCGACAGGACGGAACCGCTCGAGCCGATCGACAGGATGGACCCGCTCGAGCCGAGGCTCAGGATCGACCCGGATGATCCGGCCGACCGGGCCGAGCCGCGCCCGCCGTCGCTTGTCATGCCGGCATTCTCCCAGCGCTTCCCGCCCCGTGCCAGTGCCGCCGGAGGCTGACCTAGCATGGGCGGCCTGACAGGTGCGGCGCGAAGGAGGCAACAGGTGGACCCGGTGTGGGCGCTGCGGCAGATCGCCTTCCAGCTCGAACGCGCAGGCGCGCCGACCTACCGGGTGCGCGCCTTCCGGCGGGCCGCCGACGTGACCCGCGCGCTGCCGGCCGCCGAACTGGAGCAGCGGATCAGCGACGGCTCGCTGCAGGCACTGCCGGGCATCGGGCCGGCCACGGCCGAGGTGATCACCCAGGCCGCGCGCGGCGAGGACCCGGCCTACCTGACCAAGCTGTTCGGCGAGGCTGAGCCGGCTCCGCAGACGGCCTTGCGGGCCGCCGTCCGGGGCGACTGCCATGCGCATTCAGACTGGTCAGACGGCGGCAGCCCGCCCGAGGAGATGGCCCTGGCGGCCCGCGAGCTCGGGCACGAGTGGATGGCCCTGACCGATCACTCGCCCCGGCTGACCGTGGCCAGCGGCCTGTCGGCCGAGCGGCTGATCACCCAGCTCGCGCTGATCGAGCGCATCAGCGAACGGCTGGCGCCATTCCGGCTGCTGTCCGGCATCGAGGTCGACATCCTCGACGACGGCTCCCTCGACCAGCGCCCTGACCTCCTCGCCCGGCTCGATGTCGTGGTGGCGAGCGTGCACTCGCACCTGCGGATGGACACGATCGCGATGACCGCGCGGATGGTCGCGGCCGTCTCCAACCCGCACGTGGACGTGCTCGGCCACTGCACGGGCCGGATGATCATGGGTCGTGGCCGGCCGCAGTCGCAGTTCAACGCCGAGCGGGTGTTCGCCGCCTGCCGGGAGCACGGGGTCGCGGTCGAGATCAACTGCCGGCCCGAGCGCCAGGACCCGCCCGACGACCTGATCCGGCTCGCCGCCGGCATGGGCTGCCTGTTCGCCGTCGACACCGACGCGCACGCGCCTGGCCAGCTCGACTGGCTGGCCGGCGGCTGCGTGCGGGCCGAATCGTTCGGGATCACGCCCGACCGGGTGATCAACACCCGCCCGGCCGGCCTGGTCAGCGCGCGCGAGGCCTGACCTCCGCCGGCCGCCCTGAGGCCGGGGCGGCGGTGCCGCCGGGCAGCGTCAGTCCCAGCGCTGGGAGTTCTCGTCGGTGAACGAGTCGCGGTCATCGGGGATCACGCAGAACAGCAGGCCCGCCGGGTCGCTCAGCACCCACCAGGTGTGCGAGCGGAACTCCCGCCGGGCGCCGAGCGCCTCGAGCCTGGCGATCTCGGCGTCCATGTCGTCGGTGTGGATGTCCACGTGGACCCGCGGTGGGCCGCCGCCCAGCCGCTGCACGAGCAACCCGAGGTCGTGACCGTGCAAGTCGGTGCCGTGATACTCAGGATGCTGGTCGAACCGGACCAGTTCCTGACCCATCGCCCCCTGCCAGAACCCTAGCTCCGCTCCGTGCGAGGCCTCGGGCACGTCGATGACGATCTTGCTCAGCCGGCTGTAGTGAGTCACGGCTCAGTACTGTACCGAGCCCGGCACCGGCCCGGCAGGGCCTGTGTGCACCGGAAGGGACGGCCGGGGCCCAGGTGGCGCCGGCCACGGGACGCAGGACATGATGGGCCCCATGTCCGAGCCGCCGACCCCAGGGATCCCGGCCGTGCCGCCCGCCCCGGACGTCCCGCCCGCCCCGGCCGCTCGCGGGCCGCTCGCGCTGGTCGGCAGCGGCGAGTACCTGCCGGTGATGACGAAGGTCGAGGGAATGCTGATCGAGGGCCGCCCGCCCCGCTACGTGCAGCTGCCGACGGCCGCCGCACCCGAAGGCGAGCGCAGCCTGCGGCGCTGGCTGGATCTCGGGGCCGCCCAGGCCGAGCGGCTCGGGGTGGAGCAGGTGCCGGTCCTGGTCAGGGACGCCGGCGAGGCCGACTCGGGCGAGCTAGCCGCCCTGGTCGCGGGGGCGGGGCTGATCTACCTCTCCGGCGGCAGCCCCATGTACCTGGCCAAGACCCTGCGCGGCTCCCGGGTCTGGGCCGCCATCCTGGCGGCCTGGCAGGCCGGCGCGGCGCTGGCCGGCTGCTCGGCCGGGGCGATCGCGCTGACGAGCTGGGTGCCGGCCATCCGCTCCCCCGGCACGGCACCGGACCCCGGACTTGGCGTGCTGCCCGCGCTGCGCGTGCTGCCGCACTTCGACAAGATGCTGGGCTGGGTTCCCGACCTGCTGACCAGGGCGCTGCTGCACCCGCCGGACCATACGGTCGTGCTGGGCATCGACGAGGACACCGCGCTGGTCGACCTGTCCGGCTCGGGGCGGGACTGGACGGTACACGGCCGCCAGCAGGTGTGGGAACTGGCCGACGGACCGCGCCGCGGCCACCGGTCCGGCGCCATGCTGCGGACTCCCTGACTATCTCCGTTGAGCACCGGCCTGGCCACCGGCTACCGTGCAGCGGTGGAGATCAGGGAGTACGCCGACGCCGACTGGCCGCAGGTCTGGCCGATCATCGCCGAGATCGTCCGGGCCGCCGACACCTTCCCCTACGACCCGGCCATGACCGAGGAGGAGGCCAGGGCCACCTGGATCGAGCCCCCGCCCGCCGTGACCATGGTGGCCGTGCAGGACGGCACCATCGTCGGGACGGCGAAGTCCGGCCCGAACAAACAGGGCCCAGGGGCGCACATCGCCACGGCCAGCTACATGGTCCCGGCTCGCGCGCGCGGCCTGGGCGTGGGCCGCGCCCTGGTCACCTGCACGCTGGACTGGGCCAGGGCCCGCGGCTACGCCGGCCTGCAGTTCAACGCCGTGGCCGCCACCAACCTGGCCGCCATCGCGCTGTACGAGCGGCTAGGCTTTGAGCTGATCGGCACCATCCCGGGCGGCTTCGACCACCCGTCGCAGGGCCGCGTCGGCCTGCACATCATGTACTGCCCCTTCGCCCGCACAGGCGGCGGGAGCGGCGGGGATGATGGAACTGGATTGACAAGCTAGGCGATCACGACGCGGACGCCGGCCTCGGCCAGCCGCCCGGCCTGCTCGGCATCGATGCCCGCGTCGGTGACGAGCACGTCCACGTCGGCGGCGGCGCAGATCCTGGCGAACGCGCGCCGGCCTGCCTTGGACGAGTCGGCCACGACAACGACCTTGGCCGCGCGCCTGGTCATCAGGCGGTTGATGCTGGCCTCGCCTTCGTGATGAGCGGTGGCGCCGGCCTCGGCGTCGATGCCGTCAACGCCGAGGATCGCCACGTCCAGCACGACCTGCTCGAGCACGCCGGTGGCCAGGGGGCCGGTCAGCTCGTAGGACTGCGGCCTGGCCACCCCGCCGGTCACCACGATCTTGATGTGCGGCCTGATCGCCAGCTCGGCGGCGATGTTCAGCGAGTTCGTCACCACGGTCAGCGCGGGGGCGAGCGGGTCGCCGGACTGCAGGTCGCCGCGGACGGCCAGGGCCCGCGCGACCTCGGTGGTGGTGGTGCCGCCGTTCAGGCCGGCCGCCTGCCCGGCCGGGACCATGGCCGCCGCCATCGCGGCGATCCGCTGCTTCTCGGTCGGGTGCCGTTCGGTCTTGTACCGCAGCGGCAGGTCGAAGGTCACGCCGCGGGCGATCGCGCCGCCGCGGATCCTGGTCAGCATCTGCTGGGCGGCCAGGTCATCGAAGTCCCGGCGGACGGTGGCGGCCGACACCCCGAGCGCGCTCGCCGCCTGCTCGACGCTCACCTGGCCGTCGGCGGCGAGCAGTTCGAGCAGGTCGTTCAGCCGCCGGTACCTGGTCACCTTCGCCTCACCTCAGACCGCCGCCCGCAGCACCCCGAGCAGGCGGGTGACCTCGGCCGCGAGCGCGTCCCGGCCGGCCGCGGCATACCGGCGCGGGTCGACCAGCCGCTCGTCCGCGGCCAGCCGGTCCCGCACGGCGGCGGTGTACACCTTGTTCAGCTGCGTGGCGATGTTGATCTTCAGCATGCCGGCCGCGATCGCCTGGCCGAGGGCGGCGTCCGGCACGCCAGAGGATCCGTGCAGGACCAGCGGAACGGCCGCCGGCACGGCCGACCTGATCTGGCCGATCAGCTCGATGTCCAGCACGGCGTTCCTGGTCAGCATCGCGTGCGAGCTGCCGACGGCGACGGCGAGCGCGTCCACCCCGGTCGCGGCCGCGAACGCGGCGGCATCGCCCGGCTTGGTCCTGGCCCCCGGCGCGTGCACGCCGTCCTTGCCGCCGATCTCACCCAGTTCGGCCTCGACCCAGACCGAGCGCCGATGGCACCACCGGGCCAGGTCCGCCGTGGCCGCCACGTTCGCCTCGTACTCCAGCGCCGACGCGTCGAACATGACCGAGCCGATGCCCAGCCCGACCGCCGTGCGGACCAGGTCCTGGCTGGTCGCGTGATCCAGGTGCACGGCAACCGGCACGGCCGCGGCCCGGCCGATGGCCAGCGCGGCCAGCGCGACCGGCTCCAGCGCGCCGTGGTAGCGGACGCAGTTCTCGCTGATCTGCAGCACCACGCCCAGGCCGGCCGCCTCCGCGCCGGACACGATCGCCTCGGCGTGCTCGATCCCGATCAGGTTGAACGCGCCGACGCCGCGGCCCCCGGCCCGGGCGCCCGCGACGATCTCCGCCGTTCCCGCGCTGGTCATCGGACCCCGCCCGGCCGGGCCGGGGAGCCCGCTACCTCGACCATCGTGACCAGCCGCTCGTAGTCGGCCGGAGCGAACTC
>JBPCKO010000369.1:0-4194 GCA_051004215.1 Streptosporangiaceae bacterium
GCCGCGTGCTTGCCGCTCACAGCGCCCGGTGCGCGGCGCGCGGGTCGGCGGCCAGGTAGCCGAGGTCGGCCAGCAGCGAGCCGATGACGGCGCCGGCCCCGATCACCAGGATGAAGCCGAGCAGCACCGGGAAGTCATGCTTCTGGGCCGCCTGCCAGAGCCGCCAGCCCATGCCCTGAATGTTGAACAACGACTCCACCACCAGGGCTCCGGCCAGGATCCGCGGGATGCTCAGGCCGCCGAGCGCGATCACGGGGGCGAGCGAGTTCCGGAGCACGTGCCGGTACATCACCTGGCTGCGGCTGTCCCCGACGGCTCTGGCCGTACGCACGTAGTCGTGGCCGAGGCTGTCGATCGCGGCCGACCGGACATACCGGGAGAAGATGGCCACCGTGATGACGGCCAGCGTGAGCACGGGCAGCACCAGGTCCCGCCAGTCGGTGAGCACGCCCGCGATTCCCGGGGCCTGGGGCCCTTCCGCCCCGAGCCAGTGCAGCCTGACCGCGAAGACCATGATCAGGACCGAGCCGAGGAAGAACGACGGGATCCCGTACCCGATATAGGACAGGGTGCGGCCGATCCGGTCGGCCGCACCGCCCCGGCGCACCGCCTGGACCAGTCCGGCCGGGACCGCGACGGCGATCCCGAGCAGCGTCGCCAGCAGGGTCAGGGCCACCGTCCTGGGCAGGCTGGCGGCCAGCAGCGAGCCGACGCTGGCGTTCTCGACTGCCGAGTAGCCCAGGTTGCCGTGCAGAACCTGGCCGAGCCAGTGCAGGTAGGCGACCGCCGCCGGGCTGCCCAGGCCGTAGTCATGCCGCAGCCGGGCCGCCGAGATCCCGCCGCCAGCTCCGCTGAGCAGGGCTTGCTGCGGGCCGCCGGGCAGCAGCCAGAGCAGGCCGAATACGGCCATGCTGAGCAGCAGCAGGGCCGCCGCCGCCTGGAGCACCCGCCGCAGCAGGTAGGCGGTCACCGGCCAGCGCCGGCCTGGCGGCCCGGACCGCCGGTCACCGCAGGAAGTACCACTGTTCCGGGTTGATGGCGAGAGTCGGGCTCTGGACACCGATGTGCAGGTTGTCCACGCTCTCGACCAGGGCAGCCGGCGCGTCCGGCTGCAACGCCACCGGAAGCTGCTTGGTCAGGTAGTCCTCCCACTTGTACATCAAGGACATGTTGGAGCTGTTCAGCGTCGCCTTGATGTACTTGTCATTGGTCGCGTTGCTGTACTTGCCGAGGTTGGCGAACGAGTTCGTCTGGAACAGCTCGTCGCCGGTCGGCAGGTAGTCGGGCACGTAGCTCCAGCCCTGCCCCCAGTCGGCCAGCTCCCACGGGCAGCCGGCGGCGGGGCAGCCCGCTCCCTCCACCACGGCCAGCACGCCGTTGAAGGTGCGCGGCTTCAGCTCGATGTTGATGCCGACCTCGGCCGCGTTGGACTTCAGCTGCAGCAGCGCCGATTCCAGCCAGGCGGCGCCGGTCGCGTAGTACAGGGTGAAGTTCAGCTTGGTGCCAGCCTTGACGCCGGCTCCGCACTGCGACGGGCCGGCCGGGCAGACCGACACTCCGGCCGGGTTGACGCGCCAGCCGTGCAAGGTCAGCAGGCGGCGGGCCGCGGCCGGGTTAAACGGGTACGGGTCGCCCCGGCGGCCCTGCGGCGACAGGAACTTGGTCCGCGGGAAGCTGCCGACCGGAGCGGTCGTCGTGTGCCCGTAACCGTGCAGCGGGCCCTGGATCACCGCCGCCTGGTCCTCCAGCAGTTGCATGGCCTGCCGGAAGTAGACCTGGTTGATCACCGCCCGCTGCGGGTCGGCGCTGCCGAAGTTGTAGGGGAAGTAGCTCAGTCCCCAGGTGTAGAGCGGCTGGAGCCGGTACCCGGCGACCGGGTTCGCGCCGACCGCCGAGCCGGGCGGCGGCACCGGGGCATCGACGGTCGGCAGGTAGCCGACGTCGATCGGGTGGCTGCCGCCAGCCGCCAGCACGTTGAATTCCGCTTCCTCTGAGGTGAACGGCAGCTCGGTCAAGGCGGCGATGTGGTGCGCGGGCACCGGGCCCGAATAGTCGTGGTTATACCGGAACGTGAGCACGCCCTGAGAATTCAGCCCGGTGAGCTTGAACGGCCCGTCCACCACGCCCCAGACCTTGGACTTCACCCAGGTACTGGGGTTCTTGGACAGCCCGTCCAGGTACTTGAACACCGCGACGCAGTTCGTCTGCACCTGCTCGCAGTTGCTCTTGCCGCTCGCCGTGACGTCCCAGGCCAGCGGCATCGGGGTGATCTGGCTCAGCTCGTTGTCGGTGAACCACTGGGTCGAGTACGGCCCCTTGATCACCATCTGGACCTCGTTGGTGCCGACAGCCCGGACGCTGCGCACATTGTCCGGGAACTCGCCAGGCACGTAGCCGCCCCAGTTGACGCTGTTCGAGGAGTACCGCACCGAGTAACTGACGACCGCCTTCATCATGTTCATCCAGAACACGACGTCTTGCGCGGTGAGCGTGGTCCCGTCCGACCAGCGATAAGGGCGCAGCTTGATGGTCACCGTCTGGCCGTTGTACTCCGGCTTCTTGGCCAGGCTCAGGTCCGGATTCAGGTAGGGCCTGCCATTGCCGCCGAACCAGTACAGCGGCCGGTACAGCAGGTACTGCAGGTTGCCCGAGTTCACCTGGGTGAAGTACTGGCCCGGACTGAACGGGAAGATGTAGTTCGGCGTCGAGTTGGGCGGCAGCGCGTAGCTGACCGTGCCGCCGGAGACCGGGGTGTGACCACCGCCGCCGCTGCCGAGCCCGCAGCCGGCCGCCCCCAGCGACAGCGCGAGCAAGCCAGCCGCCCAGCGCAGGGCGCCGCGCCTGCCCATCATCGCCCGCATCCCTGGTGTGCCGTGCCGTTGCAGGCCGCGCCGTTTCACAACCGCTCCCTCGCTGGTCGGTCGCCGTCCGCCGCCCGGCTCATGATCACCGGACGACTCCTGGCAAGGTCAGCTAATCCGGCATTATGTCCTATTTACCGGACGATCGCTGGCGTTCCGCACCGCACGGGCCGCCCGGCCAGGCCGGGCTGAGCCCCGGTCCAGCGCACGCCGCCCGTCAGCATATCCGGACCAGGACACTTCTAGCCTGGTATGCCCACTTCGGAGGCAACCGCCTGATGACGCCCCTAAGTCGGCCGAGCCGCCGCACATGGCGACAGCGGGACGGGTAATGTCCTGCGTGCGCCGCCATTCACCGGCGGCGCGCCGACGCCAACCATGGCATCGCCGCGGCCAGATCTGAAAAGCTAGGAAAATGAGCCCGCCGAGCAGACGCGCCGACTCTTCCGGCGGCGGAGGCCGTTCCGGCGGGCGGCTCGTTCGCGGCGCGATGCCGCAGCCCCCCGAGGCCCTGTTCGCGGACATGCTCAGGTCGGCCAGGGAACTCCTCGCGGTACGCAGCCCGCTCGATGCCGAGCTCATGGTCAGCGAGCTGCTCGGCACCTGGTGGAGCCAGCAGCCGGCCCGGCGCGGGCACGGCCGGCTGGCCGCCCGCCGCCGGGCCGACGTCGAGGAACTGGTCGGCGAGGGCCTGGTCGATTATGCCGCGCAGCAAGGCAGCCCGGCGGCGCTGGCGCTGCTATCCGGCGTCGCCTGCCTGGGCACGACCCGGCAGGCGGTCACTGCCGAGGAGGCCGCCCTTGACCTGATCGACCGCGGTGTCGCCCGGCCACGCTGGGCCGACCAGGTCGGCGCCGTCGTGGCTGGCGAGTGTTACGTCAACAGCGACGCCTACGGCGATCGCGACGAGGTGATCTGCGTCTTCAGCTACGCGGGCCAGGATGAGCACGCCCTGGTCGTGGTGGTCGACTACAACGCGGGCGGGATGGTCAAAGACGGCTGGGTCACCTCGCAGGTCGCCAAGCTGCTGACCTACTGCCGGGACCTCGGCGATCCGGATGGCCCGCGGGCCACCTTCGGCCGGGTCGACCCGCCGAACGCCAGGCGGCTGCTGCAGTCCGCGCTGCTGGTCACCGAGACCATCGCGGACCCGCCAGTCAGCAAGTCTTTCCCCTCCTACCACGCGTTCATCAGAGCCAGGGTACGCACCCTGCCGCCGGTGCTGGCCACCCCGGACGCGCGCGCCGCGGCCGCGGTGGGGGCCGCGGTCATCGCGCCGGCCAGGCACGCTCCGTCCGGCGGCGGCCATCCCGGGGCCCGGCCAGGGTCCGGC
>JBPCKO010000370.1:0-6659 GCA_051004215.1 Streptosporangiaceae bacterium
GACTTGGAGCGGGTCGTCTTCATCGGCGACGACACCTGGGACGAGCTGCTGGCCGACGGCGCCGGCCAGCCGGAGGACGCTGTCGCGGCCCGGATGGCCCAGCTGAGCCCGGACGAACCGATCAACATCCAGTACACCAGCGGCACGACCGGGTTCCCCAAGGGCGCGACCTTGTCGCACCACAACATCCTGAACAACGGGTTCTTCGTCGGCGAGGGGTGCCGGTACACCGAGCAGGACCGGGTCTGCATCCCGGTGCCCTTCTACCACTGCTTCGGCATGGTGCTGGGAAACCTGGCCTGCACGACGCACGCCGCCTGCATCGTCATCCCGGCGCCGGGATTCGACCCGGCCCAGACGCTGCAGGCGGTCCAGGCCGAGCGCTGCACCTCGCTGTACGGAGTGCCGACGATGTTCATCGCCGAACTGGCCCTGCCCGACTTCGGCGGTTATGACCTGTCCACGCTGCGCACCGGCATCATGGCCGGCTCGCCGTGCCCGGTCGAGGTGATGAAGCGGGTCGTCAGCGAGATGCACATGACCGAGGTGACGATCTGCTACGGGATGACCGAGACGTCGCCGGTCTCGACCCAGACCACGGCCGATGACGACATGGAGCGGCGGGTCTCGACCGTGGGCCGGGTCCACCCGCACGTGGAGGTCAAGGTCACCGACCCGGAGACCGGGCGCGTGCTGCCCCGTGGCCGGCCGGGCGAGCTGTGCACCCGCGGCTACTCGGTGATGCTCGGTTACTGGGACGAGCCGGAAAAGACCGCCGAGGCGATCGACGCCGCGCGCTGGATGCACACGGGCGACCTGGCCGTGATGGACGAGGGCGGGTACCTCAACATCGTCGGGCGGATCAAGGACATGGTGATCAGGGGCGGTGAGAACATCTACCCGCGCGAGGTCGAGGAGTTCCTGTACGGCCACCCGGCGATCGAGGACGTGCAGGTCGTCGGCGTGCCTGACCTGAAGTACGGCGAGGAGCTCTGTGCCTGGATCCGGCCCCGCCCGGGCCAGGATCTGTCCGCCGAGCAGGTCAAGCAGTACTGCCAGGGCAAGATCGCGCACTACAAGGTGCCGCGTTACATCCGCTTCACGGCCGAGTTCCCGATGACCGTCACCGGCAAGGTACAGAAGTTCAAGATGCGCGAGACGTCGGTCGGTGAGCTGGGGCTCGAGGAGGCCGGCCGCACGTCCACGGCCTGACCGCGGGGCGGCCGCTAACGGGCCGGGGCGGACCGCACTTCCAGCCGGTCCAGGAGGCCGGCCGTCGCCAGCGAGACCGCCTCGACCGCGGCGTTGAACGCCTCGGCATTGTGCGCGGCCGGGGCCCGGAATCCGCTGATTTTTCGCACGTACTGCAGGGCCGCCGCGCGCACGTCGGCGTCGGTCACGTGCTCGGTGTAGGGCTCGCGCAAGGTCTTGATGCTTCGGCACATGCCCCTAACTTAGCCGCCGCCTCCGACCAGGCGCGCAGCCCGTGGCCGGCCGGAGGACCCGGCGGGCCTGGCACCATGGAAGGGTCATGACGCTAACCGAGCTGGTGCCGGAGTCGACCGGGCCCGACGCGCTGTATACGGCCTTCGGCCAGTGGGCCGGCGAGCAAGGCTTCACGCTGTACCCGCACCAGGACGAAGCCCTGATCGAGCTGCTCTCCGGCGCGAACGTGATCTTGTCTACCCCGACCGGATCGGGCAAGAGCCTGGTCGCGACGGCCGCCCACTTCGCCGCGCTGGCCAGCGGGGAGAGGAGTTTCTACACCGCGCCGATCAAGGCGCTGGTGTCGGAGAAATTCTTCGCCCTGTGCGACGTCTTCGGCCCGGTCAACGTCGGCATGATGACCGGCGACGGCAGCGTGAACGGCGCGGCCCCGATCATCTGCTGCACCGCCGAGGTGCTCGCCAACATCGCGCTGCGGGACGGCACCCGGGCCAACGCCGACCTGGTGATCATGGACGAGTTTCACTACTACGCCGACCCCGATCGCGGCTGGGCCTGGCAGGTGCCGCTGATCGAGCTGCCCAGGGCTCAGTTCGTGCTGATGTCGGCCACGCTCGGCGACGTGTCCAGGTTCGAGCAGGACCTGACCCGCCGGACCGGACGGCCCACCGCGGTGGTCAGCTCGGCCGAGCGGCCGGTCCCGCTGACCTTCCGGTTCTCCCTCGACCCGCTGCACGAGGCCATCAGCGAACTGCTCGGCGGCCATCAGGCGCCGGTCTACGTGGTCCATTTCACCCAGGCGGCGGCCATCGAGCAGGCCCAGGCGCTGATGAGCGTCAACGTCTGCAGCCGGGCCGAGAAGGACGCGATCGCGGAGCTGATCGGCCGGTTCCGGTTCTCGGCCGGGTTCGGCAAGACGCTGTCCCGGCTGGTCCGGCACGGCATCGGCGTGCACCACGCGGGCATGCTGCCGCGCTACCGGCGGCTGGTCGAGACCCTCGCCCAGGCCGGCCTGCTCAAGGTGATCTGCGGCACCGACACCCTCGGCGTCGGCATCAACGTGCCGATCCGCACCGTGCTGTTCACCTCGCTGAGCAAATACGACGGCAGCGTGACCCGGCTGCTGCAGGCTCGGGAGTTCCACCAGATCGCCGGCCGGGCCGGCCGGGCCGGGTTCGACGACGCCGGGCTGGTCGTCGTGCAGGCCCCCGAGCACGTGATCGCGAACGAGCGGGCCCTGGCCAAGGCCGGCGACGACCCGAAGAAGCGGCGCAAGGTCGTGCGCAAGAAGCCGCCGCCGGGGCTGGTGTCCTGGGGCCAGCCGACGTTCGACCGCCTGGTCGCGGCCGAGCCCGAGCCGCTGAGGTCCAGTTTCGCGGTCAGCCACGCCATGCTGCTCAACGTGATCAGCCGGCCCGGCGACTGCTACGCGTCGATGAAGCACCTGCTCACCGACAATCACGAGGACCGGCCGGCCCAGCGGCGGCACATCCACCGGGCGATCCAGATCTACCGGGCGCTCCTGACCGGCGGGGTGGTCGAGCGGCTGGACGAGCCCGACGAGCAGGGCCGGATGGCCAGGCTCACCGTGGACCTGCAGGAAGATTTCGCGCTCAACCAGCCGCTGTCCCCGCTGGCCCTGGCCGCGATCGAGCTGCTCGACACCGAGGCGCCGCAATACCCGCTCGACGTGCTGTCGGTGATCGAGTCCACCCTGGACAACCCGCGGCCGGTGCTCGCGGCCCAGCTATTCAGGGCCCGCGGCGAGGCGGTGGCGGAGATGAAGGCCGAGGGGGTGGACTACGAGCGGCGGCTCGAGTTGCTGGAGGACGTGAGCTACGCCCGGCCGCTGGCCGACTTGCTGGAGGCGGCCTACCAGATCTACCGGCAGGGGCACCCGTGGGTGGCCGATTACGAGCTCAGCCCCAAGTCGGTGGCCAGGGACATGTTCGAACGGGCGATGACGTTCAGCGAGTACATCGCCTGGTGTGGTCTGGCCAGGTCCGAGGGACTGCTGCTGCGGTACCTGGCCGACGCGTACAAGGCGCTGCGCCAGACCGTCCCGGCCGAGGCCAAGACCGAGGAACTCACGGACCTGATCGAATGGCTCGGCGAAATGGTGCGGCAGGTCGACTCCAGCCTCCTTGACGAGTGGGAACGCCTCGCCAATCCTGATGCCGCTGATCAGGCCGCTGCCGCCCCCCTGGACGAGTCACCGCCGGCCGTCACTGGCAACGTGCGGGCGTTCCGGGTACTGGTGCGCAATGCCCTGTTCCGGCGGGTCGAGCTGGCCGCGCTGCGGCGGTGGGAGGAGCTGGGCGCGCTGGACGCCGAGGCCGGCTGGGACGCCGGCGCCTGGGCCGGCGCGCTCGAGCCGTACTTCGCCGGGCACGGCGAGATCTCCACCGCCGCCGACGCCCGCGGCCCGGCCATGCTGATCCTGGACGACTCCGATTCTGATGTCTGGCGGGTGCGGCAGATCCTGGACGATCCCAACGGAGACCACGACTGGGGGTTCTCGGCCGAGATCGACCTGGCCGGATCGGACGAGGCCGGCGAGGCGGTCATCTGGGTGACCGCGGTCGGGCCGCTGTAGCCGGTCAGGCGGCGAAGCGGGCGTTGACATCGTCGGCGTCGACGATCTGGACGCCCAGCGGCAGCAGCGAGATCGGGATCAGCTTGAAGTTCGCCAGCCCCAGCGGGATGCCGATGATCGTGATGCACAGCGCAATTCCGGTCACCAGGTGCATGAGCGCAAGTTCCCAGCCGAACAGGATGATCCAGATGATGTTGCCTATCAGCGACCCGACCCCCGCGTCCCGGCGGGGCACCGTCGTCCGGCCGAACGGCCAGAGCACGTAGTTCGCGATCCGGAACGACGCGATGCCGAACGGGATCGTGATGATCAGTATGCAGGCGACGACGCCGACCACCGCGTAGGCGATCGCCATCCAGAAGCCGGCCAGGACCAGCCAGATCAGGTTCAGGATCACTCGCACGCCTTACCCCCTTATCAGCGTGCGGCGCGCCGCGATCGCGCGGACCGGCGCCCGTCAGGCCAGCCCGAGCAGGCCTTCCAGGCCGACGGTCAGGCCTGCGGGCAGCGACCCGATGCCGCGAACCGCCAGCAGCACGCCCGGCATGAACGAAGCCCGGTCCAGCGAGTCGTGCCTGATCGTCAGCGTCTCCCCGTGCCCGCCGAGCAGCACTTCCTGATGTGCTACCAGGCCGGACAGCCGCACTGAATGCACATGTACCCCGTCCACCACGGCGCCACGCGCGCCGTCGAGCTGGGTCGATGTCGCGTCCGGGACCGGGCCGAGGCCCGCCCCTGACCTGGCCGCGGCCATCAGGGCGGCGGTGCGCGCCGCCGTGCCGGACGGCGCGTCCACCTTGGCCGCGTGATGCAGCTCGATGATCTCGGCCGACTCGAAGTACCTGGCCGCCTGCTCGGCGAACCGCATCATCAGCACCGCGCCGACCGAGAAATTCGGCACGACCAGCACCCGGCCTGGGCCGGCGGCCTGGCCGGGTGCCGTCGCGGCCTGCAGAAGCTGGCCGATCTGCTCCAGCCGGTCGGCGCCGAAGCCGGACGTCCCGGCGACCAGGTCGACCCCCTGGCCGACGCACCAGCGCAGGTTGTCCATGACCGCGGCCGGGCTGGTAAAGTCGACCGCGACGTCACAGCCGGCCAGGTCGCCGATCGGATCGCCGACGTCGACCTCGGCGGTCAGCTCCAGGTCGGCCGCCGCCCGCACCGTCTCGCCGACCAGCGACCCCATCCGCCCCTTGGCCCCGAGCACTCCGACCTTGATCACCGCGGCGCTCCGTCCTGCTCAGGCGGTGACGACCGCCTCGAACGAGTCGGCATCATCGTACGGGCCGACGACGGCCAGCGCCTTGGGCTGCGACAGGATCGCGCTGGCCACCTCGCGCACCTCGTCCAGGGTGACCGCGTCGATGCTGGCCAGGATCTCGTCGACCGGCTCGAGCCGCGGATACACCAGCTCGGACTTGCCGATCCTGGTCATCCGGGACGCGGGGTCTTCCAGCCCGAGCACGATTGATCCGCGCAGCTGGCCCTTGCCCCGGTCCAGCTCCTCCTTGGTCAGCCCGCTCTCGCATACCTTGGCGACCTCGTCGGTGCAGATCGCGAGCACGTCGTCGGCCTTGGCCGGCAGGCAGCCCGCGTAGATGCCCCACATGCCCGTGTCCGCATGCTGGGAGTTGAAGCTGTAGACCGAGTAGGCCAGCCCCCGCTTCTCCCTGATCTCCTGGAACAGCCGGGACGACATGCCGCCGCCGAGGGCGGCGTTCAGCACGCCCAGCGCGAACCTGCGCTCATCGGTTCTGGCCAGGCCGGCGCAGCCGAGCACCAGGTTGGCCTGCTCGATCGGGCGCGAGATCAGCCGGACGCCGCGGCCGCGGCCGACCTCAGGACCGGCCGGGCCAGGCAGCCGCGGCGGGGCCGGCTCGGCCCGCTCCCTCAGCACGCTCGCGAAGCAATCGCTGGTCAGCTCGACGACCTCGTCGTGGTCGAGCCGCCCGGCGGCCGCCACGACCAGGTTCTGCGGCCCGTACCTGGCCACGTAGTGCTCGGCGATCTGGCTGCGGGTGATCGCGTTGATCGAGTCCACGGTGCCCAGGATCGGCCGGCCGAGAGGCGTGTCGCCGAACAGCTGCCACCCGAAGGCCTCGTGGGCAGTGTCGGACGGGTCATCGTCGGTCATCGCGATCTCTTCCAGGATCACCGCCCGCTCGGCCTCGACCTCGCTCGGCTCCAGCAGCGACCCGGTGATCATGTCCGACAGCACGTCAATCGCCAGCGGCAGGTCGGCGTCGAGCACCCGCGCGTAGTAGCACGTGTACTCCCGGGCCGTGAACGCGTTCAGCTCACCGCCGACCGCGTCGATGGCCGCCGAGATGTCCAGCGCGGACCGGCGCGACGTGCCCTTGAACAGCAAGTGCTCCAGGTAGTGGGTCGCGCCCGCGTGCGAGGTGTCCTCGTCGCGCGAGCCGACGCCCGCCCAGATGCCGAACGAGGCCGACCGCACCGAGGGCAGGGACTCGGTAATGACCCGCAGGCCGCCGGGGAGCACCGTGCGGCGGACGACGCCTTCGCCGTCGTCCGGCCGCAGGCCGGGACAGGGGGGGAGCCCACCGCCCTCCGGCGAAGAGGCAGACGCGCGAAGCCCGCCCTCCCGTTCCGGGGC
>JBPCKO010000371.1:0-18640 GCA_051004215.1 Streptosporangiaceae bacterium
CCCGTGGGGTCGACGCCGGTCGGGCGTCCCCCCTCTCCTGTCACTGCTGTCCGGGCGCTGCCGCCAACGGCGGTCAGGGCAATGGCCGCCGGCCGTCACGGCGGTCCGGGCTTGCGGCCTGGCGGCAATGAATGACCGTTTGCCCCGCCCCCCGGCCGCCTCGCCGCCGTAAGATCCGCCCATGAGCGAGCACCAGCCCCCGCCCGAGCCAGGCCAGCCCGCCGACGCCACGGCCAGTCCTGACGCCACAGCCAGCCCCGACGCCGACGAGGCCGAGCTGATCAGGAAGGTCGTGCGCGCCCAGGAACGGCACCGCGAGGGCGGGGTCGATCCTGAACTTGACACCGGCGACGGCGCGGAGCACCACGGCGAGTAGTTCCGCCTCGATAGTCAGAGGTTCGAGCGGATGCTGCCGCCGTCGATCTGGTACGCCGCGCCGGTGATGTAGCCGGCCCGGGCTGAGGCGAGGAAGGCCACCAGGTCCCCGAGTTCGCCTGGCTCGCCGAACCGCCCGGCCGGGATTCCGCTGGCCCGCAGTTCGGCCCTGGATTCTGGCGTGACCTGGGGGGCCGGCTCGGTCTCGGCCCCGGGGAAGATCCGCGAGGTGCGGAACGAGCCGGGTAGCACCAGGTTGATCGTGATGTCGTCGGCGGCCAGGTCCGGCATCAGCGCCTTCATCAGGCCGGCCAGCCCGGGCCGGATGCCGTTCGACAGGTCGATGTTCCGCACCGGCTGCTTGACCGAGCTGGACTGGATGCCGACGATCCGGCCCCACGGCCGGTTGCGCATGTGCGGCAGCACGGCCCGTACAAACCGGACGAAGTTCAGCGTCACGGTCTCGAACGCCTGCCGCCAGTCATCGTCGGTGAAGTCACCGAACTGCCCGAGCGGCGGCCCGCCCGAGTTCGCGACCAGGATGTCGATGCCCCCGAAGCGCGCCACCGCCGCCTCGACCACGCTGGTCACGCCGGCCGCGGTGGCCAGGTCGGCCGGGACCGCGAGGACCTGGGCCCCGGTCTCGTCCCTGATCTGCCCGGCGGTCCGCTCGAGGTCCGCGGCGGTGCGCGCGCAGATCGCCACCCGGGCGCCCTCCCTGGCCAGGGCCAGGGCCGATGCCTTGCCCAGGCCCTTGCTGGACGCGGCCACCACCGCCACCTTGCCGGACAGTCCGAGGTCCAACGCATCCTCCCTGGTTCGCGGATCTACCCCCCGGCCGCAGCGCCCGGGTAACGTCAGCAGCTATCTCGCGCAGCGGTCACAACCAGGACGAGGCGGTACAGCGTGTACGCAGCCCAGCATGCCAGTACGCACCCCGGGCGGCCAGCCATCATCATGGGCGGGTCGGGCGAGGTCGTCACGTTCCGCCAGTACGAAGACGGGTGCAATCAGATCGCGCAGCTGCTCCGCGCGGCCGGGCTGCGCCGCGGCGACCACATCGCGGTGTTCATGGAGAACTCGCCGCAGTTGCTCATAATCGAGGGCGGCGCTGAGCGCGTCGGGCTGTATTACACCCTCATCAACACGTACCTGTCGCCTGACGAAGTCGCGTATGTCATTTCGAACTCCCGCTCACAGTTGCTGTTCAGCTCGGCCGCCCGCCAGCCGGTGCCGGAACAGGCCGCGGCGCAGTGCCCGGCGCTGGAACGCAAGTTCATGGCCGGGCCTGGTGAACCGCCGCCCGGCTGGGAGTCGTTCGAGGACGTGGTGGCCGGCTTCCCGGCCGAGCCGGTGGGTGACCAGTCGCTCGGCGCGGCCATGCTGTACTCCTCGGGGACGACCGGGCAGCCCAAGGGGGTGCTCAGGCCGCTGCCCGAGGGACCGCCGGACCAGGCGCTGCCGGTGATGGAGTTCGTGAAGGGGATGTTCGGGTTCCGGCCGGGGATGACCTACCTGAACCCGGCGCCGCTGTACCACTCGGCCCCGCAGGCCAGCGTCGGGGCGTCGCTGCGGATGGGCTGCACCACCGTGGTGATGGAACATTTCGACGCCCGGCAGTGGCTGGCCCTGGTCGAGCGGTACCAGGTCACGAACTGCCAGATGGTGCCGGTGATGTTCGGCCGCCTGCTGCGGCTGCCCGAGGAAGTCAGGTCATCCTGTGACACGTCCTCGCTGGAGTGCATCGTGCACGCGGCGGCGCCCTGTCCGGTCCCGGTCAAGCAGGCGATGATCGACTGGCTCGGACCGGTCATCACCGAGTATTACGGAGCGACCGAGGCCAATGGGTTCACGTTCTGCGACTCGGCCCAGTGGCTTGCCCGCCCCGGCACGGTGGGCAAGACCATCCTCGGCGAGCTGCTCATCCTGGACGACGCAGGCCAGCCGTGCCCGCCGGGTACCGACGGGACGATCTGGTTCCGCGGCGCGACCGGTTTCGAATACTTCGAGGACCCGGGCAAGACCGATGCCGGGCGCCGCGACGGCGGGGTCACCAGCACCGTCGGCGACGTCGGGCATGTGGACGACGAGGGCTACCTGTACCTGACCGACCGCAAGAGCTACATGATCATCTCCGGCGGGGTGAACATTTACCCCCAGGAGACCGAGAACCTGCTGGCCACGCATCCGGCGGTGCTCGACGTGGCCGTGATCGGGGTGCCGAACGACGACCTGGGCGAGGAGGTCAAGGCCGTGATCCAGGCCGCCGACCCGGCCGCGGCCGGACCCGAGCTAGCGGCGGAGCTGATCGCCTACTGCCGCGACCGGCTCGCGCACTTCAAGTGCCCGCGCACGGTGGACTTCACCGACGACCTGCCGCGCTACCCGACCGGCAAGCTGTACAAGCGGCTGCTCCGGGACAAGTACTGGGCCGGTCACCAGACCTCGATCCTCTGACCGAGGCGGCGCACTTCACTCCGCACGGGTGATCCGCTGACCGGGGCGGCCGGCCGATCGTGGAGTTCGTGAGCCTTGTCGAGTCCGTTCAGGTCGCCGCCCGCCCGGTGGGCCAGCTCGAACCGGTAATCGGGGCCGAGCGGGAGGCCCGCCTGGTCGGCGCGGCCGGTGAGTTCAGGGCCCTGCTGGGCGGCCGGACGGTGTGGAACGTGAGCTCGACCGCGGTCGGCGGCGGCGTCGCGGAAATGCTCCAGGTGCTGCTCGGGTACGTGGGCGACCTGGACGTGGCCAGCCGGTGGATGGTGATCACGGGAGACGCGGAGTTCTTCGTGATCACCAAGCGGCTGCACAACCAGATTCACGGCGAGGAGGCCGGCGGCCCGCTGACCGAGGCCGACGCCGGGCACTACACCCGCATGCTCGCCGCCAACGCGGTGGAACTGCTCGAGCACATCAAGCCGGGCGACCTGGTGCTGCTGCACGATCCGCAGACCGCCGGGCTGGCCGAGTACCTGACCAGGGCGGGCGCCCAGGTCGCCTGGCGCTGCCATATCGGCGTCGACTGGCGGAACGCCGCGACCGAGTCGGCCTGGGCTTTCCTGCGCCCGCATCTGGCCTCGGCCAGCGGGTTCGTGTTCTCCAGGCGCGAGTACGTGCCGTCCTGGGTTCCGGCCGGGCGAGTGGCCATCATCCCGCCGTCGATCGATCCGTTCTCGCCCAAGAACCAGTTGCTGGACGAGGCGACCGTCCGCGCCATCCTGGCCCGGATCGGGATCCTGGATCAGGCGGGCCCGGCGGCGGCTGGCCCCGCGTCGTTCCGCCGCCGCGACGGGGGCACCGGCCAGGTGGCCAGGGCGGCGGAGATCGCCGGGGACGGCCGTCCTGGGCCGGACGATCAGGTCGTGGTGCAGGTTTCGCGCTGGGACAAGCTCAAGGACATGGCCGGGGTCATGCGGGGGTTCGCCGACCATGTCGCGGCCGATGGTGACAGCTACCTGGTGCTGGCCGGGCCCGCCGTGGCCGGGGTGAGCGACGATCCGGAGGGGGCGGCGGTGTCGCCGACTGCCTGCTGCGGTGGCGCGAGCTGCCGCCTGCGGCCCGGTCCCGGATCCTGCTCGCCACGCTGCCACTGGACGACCCCGACGAGAATGCGGTGATGGTCAACGCGCTGCAACGGCACGCCAGCGTGATCGTGCAGAAGAGCCTGGCCGAGGGGTTCGGGCTCACGGTCGCCGAGGGGATGTGGAAGGGCCGGCCGGTGGTGGGTTCCGCGGTCGGCGGCATCATCGACCAGATACCCGACGGCACCGGCATCCTGCTGCCCGACCCGCGGGACCTGGGAGCGTTCGGCGCGGCCGTGCGGACGCTGCTGGATGACCCGGTGGCCGCGGACCGGATGGGCCAGGCGGCCCAGGCGCACGTCACCGAGAACTACGTCGGCGACCGGCACCTGCTCCGCTACGAACGCCTGTTCGCCGCCCTGCTGCAAGGCGGGTTGCCCGCTTAGCCGGCGTCGCGGGCCGCGGTCGGCACCTCCGCTGACCCGGCTCTGACCTGGCCCCGGCTCTGACCTGGCCCCGGCCCGGCCCGGGCGGCGGCAAGCCCCCGCAATGACCGCCCGTCGGCACCACGCGCGCCGGCCCAGCCCCACCACGCCCCACCCCCAGCCGCCGCGAGCCATCTTCGATAACAAATCGAACACTCGCACATATCGACTTGCCATTCTCGTCAAGTGACGATATCGTATTCGATATCAGCTCTTGCATCTGCATCTGAGCCGTCTCACCGGAGCCGCCGATGTCTGATCAGCTCGCCATTCCCTCTCGCCGGAGCCGGCTGCCGTGACTCCGGAGACCGGCCCGTGGGAGTTCCCCGACGAACCCGGCTGGCTCCGGCCAGACGAGCCGATCGACGAGGAACCGCGTGACTGCTGGCCGGATCCGGACACCGGGCCGCCGGACGGCGAGATCGCCTGGCTTGCTGACCTGTCATCCGAGCAGCACGACGCGCTTGCGACCGAACTTGCCGCGGCCCGCCCTCCAGCCGCCCGTGAGGCGGTCGGCGCGGGCTTCACCCACCGCCAGGCCGCCGCGGCCATCGCCGCTGGTGAGCGGGGCTGGGAACCTGAATACCAGGCGCCCAGGCCGACGAGCCCGGCCATGGGATTCGCGGCCGGCGGCCCGCTCGATCTGGCCGATGCCTGCACGGTGCTCGCGGAGTTCGCCCAGGAGGTATCCGATGCGGGCCTGAACCTGCTCGGCGATGACGAGCTGGTCGGCCTGATCGGGGCGGCCAGGCGGATGGCCTCGTGGCAGGCTGCGGCCGAGCTGTCGGCGATCGCCGAGCTGGACGCCCGCCGCCGGCGCGATGCGGCGCGCCCCGAGCGGAGGGGATCAGCCGAGGTCGTCTCGTCATCGGTGAGCGAGCAGGTGTCGGCGGAAGTCGCCGCGGCCCTGACCCTGACCGGCAGGAACGCCGACGGGCTGCTCGCCCTGGCCAGGGACCTGGCCCGCCTGCCCGAGGTCCGGGCGCGGCTGGCCGCCGGTCGCATCGACCTGGGCAAGGCGCGCGTGTTCGCCGCGGAACTGTCACCGCTTCCCGATGTGGCGGCCGGCCAGATTGCCGGGCGTTTCCTGGATCGCGCGGCTGGCTGGACGACCAGCGAGCTGCGCCGGGCGCTGCGGGGCCGCGGTCTTGTCCGCCGACCCGGAGGCGGCCAGGCGCCGAGCCCGCAAGGCGCGCGGCGATGCCAGGGTCGAGGCCTGGCAGGAAGGGTCGGGCAACGCCGCCCTGGGCGGGCGCGAGCTGCCGGCCGCCGAGACCATCGCGGCCGACGCGCGTATCGGCAAAATCGCCCGCGCCCTCAAGGCCAGCGGCGCGCCGGGAACGCTGGACCAGCTCCGCGCGCACGTGTTCATGGCCCTGCTGCTGGGCGCGGATCCGTGGGCGCTCCCCGGGACGGATTTCGCGAAGGTCCGGCCGTCCTCCGGCCGACCTGGTGAGCTCGGCAGCATCCACCTGACCATGCCCGCCCTGACCTGGCTCGGCCTGGCCGACCGGGCCGGCGAGCTAGCCGGGCTCGGGCCGATCGACCCCGAGACGAGCCGCGAGCTGGCGGAGTTGCTGGCCAAGTCCGGCGCGGCCAGCTGGCACGTAACGCTCACCGACCGGGACGGCCGGGCCATGGCGCACGCATGTGCTCGCCGCGGTCCGGCGACCCCGGCCGGAGCAGGAATACCCGGCAGCACCGGCCCGCCCCGAAGCACAGGCCCGCCCGGGAGCACCGGCCCGCCCGGAACCACCGGCCCGCCGGGCAGCGCGGGCGCGCCCGCCAGCATCGATCGGCGGAGCCGGGCGGGCGCCACCGCGGCGGAGCGGCTGCGCTGGCTGGCCGGGCTGTCCTTTGAGTGGCTGGAGGGCGGTCCTTGCGGGCACAGCCGGCAGACCGCCGCCTATCAGCCTGGCCGGCGGCTCCGTCACCTGCTCGCCGTTCGCAACCCCGTCTGCACCGCCCCCGGCTGCGGGCGGCCGGCCGCGGGCTGTGACAACGAGCACACGGTGCCGTTCGACCAGGGCGGCAGGACGTGTGAGTGCAACTGCGCGCCGGTCTGCCGCAAGCACCACCGGGTCAAGCAGGGTCCCGGCTGGACGGTCCGGCAGCCAGAACCCGGCGTCCTGGCCTGGACGACGCCGAGCGGGCGCGCTTATGTGACCCGGGCTCGCGCCTATCCGGACTAGGGCTTATCCGGGCTTGGGGCTATCCGGGCTCGCGCCTATCGGGCTCGCGCTCATCCCGGGGCAGCGCTCTCGCTCTCGCGCAGGACCTTCTTGGCGATCTTGCCCGTCGCCGTGCGCGGCAGCCCGGCCGCGAACCGGGTCAGCACGGCCCCCTTGGCCCGCCCGGTGGTTCCCGAGGTGTACATGATCAGGCCGGGATCATCCAGCCGGACCGGCTCGTCGGCCCAGCCGGCCGAGCCGGCCGAGCCAGCGGCGATCAGCGACTCGTAGCCGGCCACTCCGGCCTCAGCGCCAGCCGCCCGGACTCCCTCCGGGAGCACGACCGTGCGCACCAGGCCGGCCACGGTCTCATCCAGGCCGGTCTCGGCCCGCTCCGCCGCGCAGAACAGCATGGCCGCGCCCGCGTCGGCGAGTTGCGCGGCGACCTCGGGCGTGGCCAGGCGCGCGTTCAGCGGCACGAACACCGCGCCGGCCGCCCACGTCGCGAACATGACCTCGCAGAACGCCGGGTGATTGGGGCCCAGGTACGCGACCCGGTCGCCGCAGGCTATCCCCCTGGCCCGCAGCGACGCGGCCAGCCGGGTCACCCTGGCGTGGAGTTCGGCATAAGAAGTCGCGATGCCGACATGCATGATCGCGACCTGCCCCGGCGTCTTGCGCGCCCGCCGGGCGGTCCAGGAGCCCACGCCCTCGTTGCGCAACGCCAGCGCCCTCCGCTGTTCCAGGCCGGACCGGGCCAGCCTAACGGCGCGGCGCGGCGGCGGGAACCCCGGCCAGCGCGGCGCCGGACACCGGCCACGGACACCGGCCACGCCAGTTTGCCCGTCACCCCGGCTTCCGCTTCGATGGAGCGATGAACCCCGACGACAGCGCGCGCCTGCAGGCCGACTGCACGACCGCCGGGCTCGAATCCCTGCGCTGGGTCACTGCGGCCGGCCTCTCCGCCGAAGGCGGCCTGACCTGGCCGGAAACTACCCGGCCAGGAGCTCGCCGCGGCGACGACCTGTACGAGGGCACCGCGAGCGTGCTGGCCGCGCTGGCCCAGGCCCGCCTGGCCGGCCACACCGAGTTCGACGCGGTCGCCAGGGCCGCGGCCGGACGGCTCACCACCCTGATCCCGGCCGGGCCGGTCCCGGCCGGGCGCGCGCCGGACGTCGATCCCGGCCTGTACACCGGGCTCAGCGGGATGGCGGCGGCGCTGCGGATGTGGTTCCTGGCCAGCAGGGACCAGGCGGCGCTGGACGCGGCGCGCGCGATGGTGGCCGCGCTGGCCGCCCTGGTTACGCAGACCGCCGCGGCCGGGGCGCCCCTGACCCCCTGGCGCGACCTCATCGCGGGTGAAGCCGGCCTCCTGCTGGTGCTGGTCAGGGCGGGCGGCTCGGCCGGCAACGATGCGGACGACGTGGACGAGCTGGACGACGACAGCAGGGCCGCGGCCGGGATCGTGGCGGACCGGCTGCTGACCCAGATTACCTGGGTCGACGGGCAGCCGGACTGGAATCCCAGGGCCGACGACCCGGAACTCCGGCCGAACTTCTCGCACGGGCTGGCCGGCATCGGGTTCGCGCTCGCCGCCACGGCCGGGCCGCTGGACCGGCCCGACCTGCTCGACCTGGCCGTCCTGGGCGGCCAGCGGCTGGTCGCCCTCGGCCAGCGCCCGGACGGCACGCTGGCGGTACCGCACAGCTTCCCGCCGGCCGACGACGAGGCGGCGTACTGCTACGGCTGGTGCCACGGGCCGGCCGGCACGCTGCGCCTGTTCGAGTTGCTCGACCGGCTCTGCCCGGGCCGCGGCTGGGACGGCCACGTCGAGGCCGCCAGCCAGGCGGTCCGGCGCAGCGGCCTGCCGACTCGCCTGTACCCCGGGTTCTGGGACAACCTCGGCCAGTGCTGCGGCACGGCCGGCGTCGGCGAGATGGCGCTGGATCGCTACCAGCGCACCGGGGACCCGGCCTGGCTCGACTGGGCGGCCGAGCTCGCGGCCGACGTGCTCGCCAGGCGCATCGCCGACCAGGCGGGGGTGCGCTGGTCTCACACCGAGCACCGGGTCAGCCCGCCCGAGCTGGAACCCTCGCTCGGCTTCATGCAGGGGGCGGCGGGCATCGGCGCCTGGCTGCTCCGCCTGGCCATGGTGGCCAGGGACGGCCGGAAAGCTCCCACAATGTGGTGGCCAGACCGACCGTAGTCGAGGCTTATGCCCGCCTCTTCGGCACACAGGGCGAAGTAGCGATTACGCAAAGTAACGGTACAGTAACACGATGAGCGGGATCGAAACTCGTGTGCTCGTGGGGCGAGACGCCGAGATGGCCGCGCTGACCGCCGCGCTGGACCTGGCCGACCAGAACACTGGTCTGGTCGTCCTGGCCGGCGAGGCCGGCGTGGGTAAGTCACGCCTGACCAGGGAGCTGGCCGAGGCGGCCACGACCCGCGAGTTCGTCGTGCTGGCCGGCCGGGCCGTCCAGGCGACCAGCCCGGTGCCGCTGCGGCCGATCGTCGAGGCCCTGATCGGCGTGGCCAGGACCACCGACATGCGCGACCTGCCCGCGGTCGCGGAATACCGGCGCGCGCTGGGCGCCATCGTCCCCGACTGGGGCGAGCCAGGCGAGCCGGCCGCGGAGATCTCGCCGCTGATCCTCGGTGAGGCGCTGCTGCGGCTGCTGCCCAACCTCGGCGGCAAGGGCACGCTGCTGCTGCTCGAGGACCTCCAGTTCGCCGACCCCGAGACGGTCGCGATCGTGGAGTACCTGGCCGACAACCTGACCGGCGAGCGGGTGCTGTGCCTGGCCACGCTGCGCGACTCCGAGCCGTCGGATGCGCTGCGGGCGATCCGGTCCCTGCGCGCCCGCCGGGCCGCCACCGTGCTCGACGTGGCCAGGCTGCCGGCCGGCCCGGTCGAGCGGATGGCGTCATCCTGGCTGGACGGCGAGCCGCCGCGCCGGTTCCTGCGCCGCCTGGTCGCCGACAGCGAGGGGCTCCCCTACGCGGTCGAGGAGATCCTCGCCTCCGCGGTGTCCTCCGGCGAGCTGGTCAGGACCGACGGGACCTGGCAGTTCAACGAGGACATCACCACCGGCGTGCCGACATCGATCACCGAGTCGGTGCGGCGCCGGCTGGCCGAACTCGGGCCCGGTGCGGCCGGCGTGATCGCGGCGGCCGCGGTCCTCGGGCGCCAGTTCGACTGGACGCTGCTGCCCGCCGTCGCCGACGCCAGCGAGGCCGACGTCCTCGCCGCGCTGCGTCGGGCGAGCGACGCGCAGCTGATCGAGCCGGTCGCGCCGGGCCAGTCGATGTTCAGGTTCCGGCACTCGCTGACCAGGGACGCGGTCATGTCCGGCCTGCTGCCGCCGTTCCTGGCCGAGCGCTCGGACCGGGCCGCGGCCGCGATCGCGACCACCCATCCCGGCCTGCCCGGCGCCTGGTGCGAGCAGGCAGCCGAATTGCACGAGGCGGCAGGCCAGCGCCAGCGGGCCGCCGAACTGCTCGCCGAGGCGGGCCGCCGGGCCCTGGCTAGCGGCGCGCTGACCAGCGCAAGCGCGGCGCTGCAGCGAGCCAGGCAGGTGCTCGGCCCGGTCCGGCCGCCGCCGGTGACCGCGCTGACCGGGATCGACGACGGGCTGGTCCGGGTGCTGATGATGACCGGGGACTGCGAGCAGCTCATTCCCGTAGCGGAACGCCTGCTCCGTGAACTCGATCTGGCCCAGACTGCGCCTGAGCGGAAGGCCGAGATCCGGCTGCGCCTGGCCCGCGCGCTCTCCGAGTGCGACCGGGCCGAGATGGCGACGCGCCAGATCCGGGCGGCCAGGGAGCTGGCCAGCACCGCTGCCGACCCGTCCCTGGCCGGCTGGGCCGACGCCGTCGCGGCCAGGTGCGCGATGGATGCGGGCCAGCCGGACAGCGCGCTCACGCTGGCCAGGTCGGCGCTGGCCAGCGCCGAGGCGGCGATGCCGGCGACCAGGGCGGCCGACGCCGCCTGCGAGGCGCTGGAGGTGATCGGGCGGCGCGAGCGGCTACGGAACACGGCCGCGGCCAGCGAGGCGTTCGAGCGCGCGCTGCAGATCGCGACCGCCAGCGCCCTGCCCGTGCGCCGGATGCGCGCGCTGCACGAACTCGGCACGATCGAATTGCTCGGGCAGGCTGAGACGCCGCGCTTGTCGCAGGCCAAACGGATCGCCCTGGAATCGGGCGCGGTGTCCACGATCGCCGTGCTCGACCTGCAGATCGCCAACGCCCGGCTGCTCGGCGCCGATCAGGACCGCGCCTGGCGCGCGGCCCGGCGCAGCCAGGAGGCCGCCAGGCGGCTGCGGCTGCCCAGGGTCGAGGCGATGGCGGTGGCCACCCAGGCCTGCATCGCCGCCGTCCGCGGCGAGCAGGGTTACGCCGCCGAACTCGCGGCCAGGGCCGAGCAGATCGCCCCGCGCGACCCGGCCGTGCTGATGACCACCCTCGGCGAGGCGCTGGTCACGTCGGCGATCGTGACCAACGACGTACCGGGAGCGCTGGCCGCGAGCCGGGCCGGCATCGACCGCGGCCGCGGCGAGCCGCTCACCGCCCCGTCGATGGCCTGGGGGTACTGGGCGCTGCTGGAAACGATCGCCGGTGACGGCGGCGAGGCCGCGGTGCGGGAGGCCGTCAGCTCCGGCGCCTGCACCACGTTCTGGAACCAGGGCTGCCTGGCCTATGCCCGGGCGGTGCAGGCAGGCCGGCGCACGGGCAAGACACGGAAGGCCAGGGCGGCCTTGCTGGCCGAGGAAGGCTGGCAGCACTACTCGTCGTGCGCGCCGTGGTGGAACCACCTGCTGCGCTGGCTTGTCTCGCCGGCGGCCCTGGCCGACGGATGGGGCCAGCCGGGCGCCTGGCTGCGGGATGCCGCGGCCGGGCTGGAGGACGCCGGCTACCCGCTGGCCGCGTCGGGCTGCCGCAGCCAGCTCCGCCGGGCCGGGGAGCGGGTGCCGAGGCCGCGCAAGCCGGCTCAGAACCTGCCCGCCGGGCTGCGGCCGCTCCGGCTGACCAGCCGGGAGCTCGACGTATTCCTGCTCATCGGGCTTGGCTGCTCGAACACCGAGATCGGGTGCCGCCTGTCCATCTCGGCCAAGACCGTCGAGACCCACGTCACCAGCCTGATCGCCAAGACCGGCCTGGGCGGCCGCCGCGAGCTGGTCGCCTTCGCCGCCCGCACCTCGCCAACACGCTGACGGCGCCGGCCCGGCGACCGTTGACCGGCTGGAGGCCGGGAGCGTGCGGCACGCCCGGCGGCGGGCCGACGAGATGGCCGCGGCCGCCGGGTTGCTGGCCGAACTCGGCGTCCCGGCCAGGATCGCCCGGGCGAGCGAAGAGTGGCTGCGCGACCTAACCAGCGGATCGGCCGGCTGAATTCATTTCGCGACCATCCGGATACACGGAGAGACCGAAATTACCAGGACCGACACAACCGCCCGCGACTGGACTATCCGGTCGGTTTAGAGCAGACTTGTCCGCGACAGTTGACAACCCCAGCTGATGCGGCACTTAGCCGGTCGCCGCAGAAATTAATTCGCAGCCAGGATCGTGCTGGACTGCTGATCCGACCGGCGTAAAACCGGAAGGTTAACCTCGTGGCTCAGAAGACGATCGTGACGATGGTGTGTGACATTCCTCATGATGGCGAGGTCGACGGGACTGAGTCCGTCTCATTTGCCTTTGATGGCTCCGCGTACGAGATCGATCTGTGCGGGGCGCACAGCAAGGAAATCCACGAGAAGCTGACCGCTTTCGCGGATTACGCGCGCAAGGCATCTCCGGTGGCCCGGGCCCGGCGGGCGCGGGCGAACTCGGGGCGGCGCAGCGCTGAGGTCAGGGAATGGGCCCGCCAGCACGGCTATGAGGTCAGCGAGCGTGGTCGCATTCCCAGCAAGATCATCAGCGATTACGACGCCGCGCACTAACCGGGACGCAGCCGGAACAGCGTCTCCCCCGCGTCCGGCACGACCAGGGTGTCCCGATCGGCCGCCCACCGGGCCAGGTCGATGGTGGCCGGGTCGAGGTAGGCCAGGTTCACCGCCCTGGTGACCGCCTCGGTGATGCCGGTGGCGAGCGTGACCGTCACCCGGCCGCGCTCGCCGTGGACCTCGTCGTAACTGCCCGCGCCCCGCAGGTGGGTGGAGTGGGCCAGGTCGCTCCAGTGCAGGTGCCGGAAGCGCTCCCAGTCGCGGGTGAAGTAGTCCCGGCAGTGATAGCCGATCCGCTCGATCTCCGGGTGGGTGGCCGCGACCTGTCGGATGTGCGGCGCGTACAGCACGACCTGGCCGCCGTCGGCGACCACGGGCTCGACCTTGTAAAAGCCCTTGGCTCCGGTCCACAGGTCCGGGTACCGGTCAGGGACGACCGACAAAACCCGGCGCACGGGCGCGTCCAGGTAGCGGATGTGCGCCCGGGCCGACTCCCGCGCGGTGGCCGCCCAGGCCGCCCTGGGCTCGCCGAAGCTCATTGCGTGCAGGCCGTCCCCGGTCCCGGTCACCAGGCACAGGGCCAGGTGCTCGCCGGGGACGAGGGCGGCCGCCTCGTCGATCATCGCGCGCACCGGCGTCTGGCCGGTCGTCCCGATGATGTCCGCGCTGGTGATCAGCGCGCCCAGCCAGTGCGAGGCGTCGATGAACTCCCGGCCGGACACGCCGGGGAAGTAGTACTTGTTGCCGCCGGAGAACCCGGCCACCTCGTGCGGCAGCACCGGGCCGGCGATCAGCGTGACGTCGTGCTCGGTGACCGCGCGGTTCACCCGCACCGGCACCGGCTCGCGGAGCAGGCCGCCGGACAGCGCGGCGACCCGGGCGGCCGGCAGCGTGCCCAGGCTGACCAGGCTGTCCTCGTCCCACCAGGCGTGGTTCGCCACCGTCAGGCCCGGATACCGGCTGGCCAGCCCGCCGGCCTCATAGCCCAGGTGCACGGCTAGTTCCGGCTCCGACATCGGCGCGTGCGTGCCCAGCGCGACCAGTACGGTCAGCGTGCTGACCCGGCCGTGCAGGACCCGGTGGATCGCGCCCATCAGCAGGGGCATAGGGCAGGCCCGGGTGCCGTCCGGCACCAGCACGCACACGCTCTTGCCGTCCAGGGCGGCCGCGCCGAGCTGCCCGGTCACGAACGCGGCGGCCGCGGCGGGATCCAGCCGCTCGTCCGCGGTCCCGATCATCGCCGGTGCGCCGGTCATGACGGCCAGCCTAAGCTGCCGGATATGACCTGGCTGTCCCGCAGCGGGCTGGGCGAAGGCCCGGCCCCGGCGCCCAGGCTGGCCCACCTCGGCCTCGGCCGCTTCTTCCGTGCCCATCCGTGCTGGTACACCCAGCGCGCCCCGGATAGCGCGCAGTGGGCCTACGCCGCGTTCACCGGCCGGGCCAGCGCGACGCTGGCCGCGCGCCTCGCCGCCCAGGACGGCCTGTACACGCTGATCGAACGCGGCCAGGAGGCCGACACCGCGCTGGTCATGCGCTGCCTGGCCACGGCCAGGCCGGCCGCCGACCACGACGCCTGGCTGCGCCTGCTTGCCCGGCCTGACCTGGCCGCCGTCACGATCACGGTGACCGAGGCCGGCTACCTGCGCGGGCCGGGCGGCGGCCTGGACTTCACCCGGCCCGAGGTCCAGGCCGACCTCGCCGCGCTCCGCGCAGACCAGTTCAGCCCGGTCCGCACCGCGCCCGGCCGGCTGGTGGCCGGCCTCGCGGCCAGGCGCCGGGCCGGGGCCGGGCCGATCGCGCTGGTGCCGTGCGACAACATCCCGGCCAACGGCGCGCTGGTCCGGCGCGTCGTCCGCGACCTGGCCGAGGCCGCCGAGCCGGCCCTGGCCGGCTGGATCGAAGACTCGGTGCAGGTAGTGAGCAGCGTGGTCGACCGGATCACGCCGCGACCCGATCCCGGTGACGAGCGTGCGGCCGTGGCCGCGACGGGCTGGGCCGACCGCTGCCCGGTGGTCACCGAGCCGTTCGCCGAGTGGGTCCTCAGCGGGCAGTTCCCGGCCGGGCGGCCGGACTGGCCGGGGGCCGGGGCCCGGATGACCGGCGACCTGACCCCGTACGAGGACCGCAAGCTGTGGCTGCTCAACGGCGCTCATTCGCTGCTCGCCTACGCCGGCTCGGCGCTCGGCCACGACACCGTTGCCCGGGCCGCCGGCGACGAGATCTGCCGGGCCTGGGTCGAGCAGTGGTGGTCGGCCGCCTGCGCGCACCTTCCCCAGCCCGAAGCCGAGCTGGCCGGCTACCGGGCCGCGCTGGCAGCCAGGTTCGGCAACGCCAGGATCGGCGACCGGCTGGGCCGGATCGCCGCCGACGGCTCCCAGAAGCTGCCGATCCGGGTGCTGCCGGTGCTGCGGGCGCAGCGAGCGGCCGGGCAGCAGCCAGCCGCGGCGACCAGGATCCTCGCCGCCTGGACCTGCCACCTGCGCGGACTCGGCGCACCGGTCAGCGACGTCGCGGCCGCGCAGCTGGTGCCGCTGGCCGCCGGGCCGCTCCGCGAGGCCGTGCCTGCCCTGCTGCGCTGGCTGGACCCCGAAATCGGGGCCGACGGCGAAGTCTGCGCCCTGGTGGCGGCCCAGTGCGCGGAACTGGCCGGCCGTAGCTAATCGCCGGGAAAAGGCCCGGGCAAGGCTGCGCCAACCCGGGCCGCGACCCGGCCCGCGCGGGTACGAACCTGAACCAGATGCTGCGCTTCGTCACGGCCAGGACGGCGGCCCGCACGGCTGCTGCCCTGGCACTGCCCGCGGCGGCCGTGCTCGGCCTGACCGGCTGCGCGACCGCCAGCACGACCTGCGTCATCCGGCATCACCTGGCCATCGTCGTCTTCCAGAACGGGGTCGGGAACTACGGCAACCGCGCGATCACCAGGTTCCGGCTCACGCTGCGCTACGGCCCGCACTCCGCCGATTCCCGGCTGATCTACCCGCACCTCGCGCTGCACGCCGCCCACGGCGGCAATCCGCCGGTCGTGGTCAGGACCTACCGGGCGGGCCCGGCGACCGGCTGTCACGCCGGCCACATCAGGGCCCGCCAGTAGTTCCGGCTGGGCTGGGTGGTTCGACGCTTTCCGTCGCCCTGGCGTCAGCGGGCCGGCCCGCGGTCATAGCGGGACCTGGCCCACAGGTAGCCAGCCGCGGCGAGCCCGGCGCACCAGGCCGCCGCGACAATCGCCGTGCTGCCGATCGGGGTGCCGGTCAGCAGCCCGCGCAGGGTCTGGATGACCGGGGTGAACGGCTGGTTCTGGGCGAACCAGCGGACCCCGGCCGGCATCGAGCTGGTCGGCACGAAGGCGCTGCTCACGAACGGCAGGATCACCAGGATCAGCGACAGGCTATTCGCGCCCGCCGGGGTCTTGGCGAGCAAGCCGAAGGAGGTAGCGAGCCAGGTCAGCGCGAGCCCGAGCAGAAGGAACAGGCCGGCCGCGGCGATCCACTGCGGGACGGTGGCCGAGGTGCGGAAGCCGAGCGCGAACGCGACCCCGGTAACACCGATGGCGCTGGCCAGCATCCGGACCAGGCTGCCCAGGACCATGCCGGTGAGTACCGAGGCGCGGGCGATCGGCATCGTGCGGAACCGGCTGATGATGCCCTCGGTCATGTCCACGCTGACCGCGACCGCGGTCGACTCGGCGCTCGCGCTGGCCGTCATCACCAGGATGCCCGGGGTCAGGTAGTCGATGTACGTGCGGCCGGCCGCGCCCGCGGCGCCGAGCCCGGCCCGCAGCGTGCCGCCGAAGACGCCCGCGAACAGCAGCAGGAACAGAACCGGCACGCAGATGCTGCTGACCGTCATCAGCGGATAGCGCAGCGCGTGCGTCAGGTCCCGGCGGAACATCGTCACCGAGTCACGCGCGCCGTAGCGCAGGGGGTGGGGAAGGGCGCTCATGGCGGGTCTCCTAACCGCGGGAGGAACTGGTGAGGGCGAAGAACACATCGTCGAGGTCGGGCGTGTGCAGCGTGATTCGCTCGGCCCGCAAGTTGTTCCTGCGCAACCGATCGAGCAGGAACTCCAGGCCAGCGGGACTGTCGTCGGCCGGCACCCGCAGCGCCAGCGAGTCCTCGTCCGCTCCGGTGGCGTCATCGAGCACGGCGGCGGCGGCGGCCAGGCTGGCCGCGTCGCCGAAGGTCAGCCTGGCGTGACCGCCGGGGATGCGGCGCTTCAGCTCGTCCGGGGGGCCCTGGGCGACGATCGCGCCGTGGTCCAGCACGGCGACCTGGTCCGCGATCTGGTCGGCCTCCTCCAGGTACTGGGTGGTGAGGAAGATCGTGATGCCATTGCCGAGCAGCGAGGAGATGATCTCCCGCATGGTGCGGCGGCTCCGCGGGTCGAGGCCGGCCGTCGGCTCGTCCAGGAAGATGATGCGCGGCTGGCCGATCAGGGTCATCGCGAGATCCAGCCGGCGCCGCATTCCGCCCGAGAAGGTGGCCACCAGCTGGCCGGCCGCGTCGCTCAGATCGAACCGCTCCAGCAGCTCGGCCGCGGCCCGCCGGCCGTCCCGCCGCCGGAGGTGATGCAGGTCGGCCATCAGCAACAGGTTCTTCCGCCCGGTCAGCAGGTTGTCGACCGCGGAGAACTGCCCGGTGACGCCGATGGCGGCCCGGACGGCGGCCGGGTCGGCGGTCACGTCGATCCCGGCCACGTGCGCGGTGCCGGCGTCGGGCCGCAGCAGGGTCGAGAAGATCTGGACCGTGGTGGTCTTGCCCGCCCCGTTCGGGCCGAGCAGGGCGAACAGCGTGCCCGGCTCGATCGCCAGGTCGATCCCGTCCAGGACGACCTTGGCGCCGAAGGACTTGCGCAGGCCGGCTGCCCGCAGCGCGGGGGCGGCGGCGGTGGTCGTGGTCATGGCTGTTCCCCTTCGGCGGTGGCCAGCGAGCCGGGGAGGTCCGCGCCGCCGGCCCCGGACCGGGAGATGGTGATGTCGCCGAACGATGTCCTGGCCCTGACCTTGACCGGTGCCTCGGCCGGGCCCGGGTGCCCGGCCTCCTCGATCGCGTTGCGGATGTTGCCGAAGCTGGTGTCCAGGTCCAGCCAGGCGGTCAGGCCGGCCGGCAGGCCGATGCCGATCGCGCCGAACGAGGTCTCGGCCGAGACCGACCCGCCCGTCACCTCACCGACCGTGATGTCGCCCCTGGCCGTCTTGACCTCGGCGCTGCCGGCCGAACTGGCCACGCTGATGCTCCCGTTGGCCGTCTTCACTCGCAGCGACGCGCCAGCGTGTCCGATCCAGGTGTCCCCGCTGGAGTTCTTCACCAGGGCGGGGCAGTCGAGCCTGCCGATCCTGACCGCGCCAGAGCCGGTGGTGACGTCGGTCTGGCCAGCCTGGCCGGTCACCTGGTCGATGGTCACGTCGCCGGCTCCGGTGCGCAGCCGCGCCGTGGAGACCATGCCCAGGTCGATGTCGCCGGCGCCGGTCTTGTAGCGCACGTCGCCGAGTAGGCCGGCGCCGTGCAAGGCAGCCAGGCCGGCCTCGCCTTGCAGGTGCGAGCCGGAGGGCAGGCCGATCGCCACGTCGACCGACTCGCGGCCGCCGGTGAGCGAGTACTGCCGTTGGCGGGACGTCTTGATCAGCAGCCGCCCGCCGGAGTACTCGACCCTGGTCTGCCGGGCTGCGGTGACGTCGCCTTCCTTGCCCGGGTCGCTTGGCCGGACGTCGACCACCGTGTCGGCGCGGTCGCTGGCGGTGATCCGCACGTCGCCGACGCCGAGGTCGAGGCTGACAACGATGGGCTCTGGGGTATCGAAAGCGGGCATGACGATGTCCTTCCTGGACGTTTCCGGGCTGGCGTACTGGTGGCGTTCTGGCGTGGACGCGGGGCGAGCGGGTGGCCTAGCGAACCCAGCCGGCGAACCGCTGGGATCCGGTCGGGGCGCGCCGGCCGGCTTGGGGGGCCTGCCCCAGCCGCTCGACCGCGGCGGCGGCCGCCCGGACCAGGAAGGCGTTGACCGACAGGCCGTCCTGGCCGGCCGCGGCCTCGACCCTGGCCTTGAGCTGGTCGGGCAGCCGCAGGTTGATCCGGGCCATGCCGCCCTCGTCGGCGGGCGGCCGGGCGGCCGGGGCGGGCGGCAGGCCGGGCCGCGCATCGAGCCCGGGC